>JAZRKC010000047.1:0-6903 GCA_045646155.1 Saccharimonas sp. (SeqCode) | reverse complement strand
GCATCCGATATACCGGTAAAGGCGACTATATCCCCAGCAACCGCTTCGTCTACCTCTTCTCTCTGCAAGCCTCTATATGTAAAAATCTTATCAATTCGCGCTGATGAAATATCTGTGCCGTTTTTTATCAAAGAAATAGCCTGAGCACGTTTTGCGTGTCCTCTAGAAATACGACCAATAGCATATTTGCCTAAAAACGAATCGTATTGCAAAGCTGTAACCAAAAGTTGCAAATTTCCATTTTCCTCTACTTTTGGAGCAGGAATGTCGTTTATAATCGCATCAAAAATAGGTTCAAGTGAAGCATCTTCGTTGCAATCATCAGGAAGCTCCTTCCAGGCTTTTCCGTCACGTCCAATCGTATAATATACAGGATAATGCAGCTGAGATTCATCAGTAGCAAGTTCTAAAAACAAATTCGCAAGTTCATCCTCGACATCATCAATACGTCGCGAAGGCTTATCTATCTTGTTTACGACAACTATAGGTTTTAGTTCCGCCTCCAAAGCCTTGGATAATACAAATTTTGTCTGCGGCATCGGCCCTTCTTGCGCATCCACTATCAGAATCACACCATCAGCCATGTTTAGAGTACGTTCAACTTCACCAGAAAAATCAGCATGCCCTGGCGTATCAATAATATTTATTTTGTAATCGCCATAATAAATGCTCGTCTGTTTAGCAGTAATTGTAATACCACGTTCATGTTCTTGATCTCCAGAATCCATTATTAACTCTTGGCTCATTTCAGCCTGATTGTCGCGAAATGTTTTTGACTGCTTGAGCAAGCCATCTACAAGTGTAGTCTTTCCGTGATCGACATGAGCAATAATTGCAATATTACGAATATGTGATGAATCTTTCATAAAAATAATAAATGGTCTGCTTTTAACAGACTATCCCTTATATTAATAATATCATATCTAAAGCACGGTGTCGAACAAAGTATCAGCAAACTATTCCGCCGCCTAAACATTCGCCATTTCGATAGATAACAGCGGATTGGCCAATAGATACTGCCCTCTCTTGGCTATGTAATTTCAAAACATCGCCATCAATATTACATGACAGTAGCTTTCCTCTATGACGCAATCTCACCAATAAATCGTCATCCACACTTGGTTCTTCGTTTATCCAATGCAGATCAACTAATTTAATCTCATTTCGCCACATTGATTCATCATTTAAATTCGTGCTGACATAAACTTCATTTTTTTTCATATCTTTACCAACTACATAATAAGGTAGTCCTCCGCCTACATCTAATCCGTGACGTTGACCTAATGTATAAAAAATCACTCCATCATGTCTGCCAATATTCTTGCCAGTCTGGACATCAACAATGTCTCCTGGCGTAGTGTCTATATATTCACTCAGAAATTCACGCATACCCACCGAACCAACAAAGCACACACCCATAGATTCTTTCTTTGTGGCTGTCCATAAATTACGAGAACGTGCCATTTCTCGAACTTCCGATTTAGTCATCCCTCCAAGAGGAAAGATAGTCTTTAATAACGCATCGCTTGTAACGCGATACAAAAAGTAAGTCTGATCTTTGTTATCATCTTTTGCACAAATTAATCTACCATCTTTTACTTGCGCATAATGTCCCGTAGCAATCATATCCGCACCATCTTCTAAGGCAGCTTCGAGAAATAATTTAAATTTTACCTCTTGATTGCACATTATATCGGGATTCGGTGTATGGCCGAGTTTATATTCATCTATCATATAATTAACGACTTTTTGTCGATATTCTTTTTCGAAATCAAAAACCTTGAAATCAATTCCCAGTTGTACAGCTACTCTCTTTGCATCCGCTAAATCTTCAGCCCACGGACATTTCATGCCAGGTAAATCTTGAGACCAATTCTTCATATATACACCTGTAACATCATACCCTTGCTCAACTAATAATGACGCCGCCAGAGAGCTATCAACTCCACCACTCATACCGACATAAACTTTCGTCATAAAATCGCCCTACCTGTGCCAATAATTACAATCTTTACTAATTCAGAAATAGCCAAATACCAACCGCTCGGTCTAGTCCACCACCAAAAACCTAGCCATTGACGGTCCACATTGACTGGACTATTATATATGGTCACGTCTGGAGCGCGTTCAGCGAATTCCATAGATGCACGTCTCTGATGATATCCACTAGTAACCAAAATCGCCCTTTTGACGCCTAAAAATTTAAATATATTAGATGTTTTTGCGGCATTTTCTGTCGTAGTTTTACTTTGACTATCTATAAAAATTACACCTTTATCTACTCCACGCTCAATCGCGCGCTCTTTCATAACTTCAGCGTTACTAGGGCCAGTTTTGTCGGCTGCTGCACCTGAAAATATCAAATTATCAGCCCAGCCGCGTTTATATAGATCTATCGCCTCATCAGTTCTAGCCATAGTATCGCCACCACTAATCGCCACTATAGCATCTACTTTTTCGCATCCGTATTCACCGCTAGGAGAACTACTACATTTCTTTAAATCGCTTGGGCTCAAGAAAATACCCGCTCCAGCTATCATCGCAAAAACAAGGACTACAGTCACAATAACATGCCATATATATTTCATGATGATACCCTCTCATATTCACTACGAACAACATCTATAATGATATTTTTGACTTCGTCTATATTTTTGTCATTGTTTAATCTACCTAATGTTATACGCAAGCTTCCGTCTGATACTTCAGGATCTAGTCCTATAGCATCTAATACATGACTACGTGTACCTTTGTTTGCTGAGCATGCACTGCCAGTAGCTACATAAACACCTTTCGCCTCTAACAAAAAAATCAATCTCTCGGCATCTAATCCCGGAAATGAGATATGCAAATGACCAGGAAGTCGTTTCTTGCGAGATCCAGACACAATAGCATCGGGAAATTCTTTCATCAATGACGTCTCTAATTTATCTCGTAATATTGCCAATCTCTTAGACTCACTACTACGATGTTCCTGAGCTAATTCAATTGCTTTAGCAAATCCAGACGCTCCTGCGACATTTTCAGTACCGCTACGAATACCACGCTCCTGACCACCGCCGTAAATATATGGGGATAATTTCACGTATCTATCAACCCATAAACATCCGACTTGCTTAGGGCCATATATTTTTCCAGCATTCAAAGTTAACGCATCAACTCCTAGTCTAGCAACATGTACATCAATCTGACCCAACCCCTGAGAAGCATCGCTATGCAAATAAATCGGTCGTTTCTCGCCGTTTTCCATTCGACGAGTTCGTTCAGCTCGTATAACTTCGGAAATCTCCCTCAACGACTGAATTGTGCCAATTTCATTATTTGCCAACTGAACACTAACTAATTCTGTATCATGGCGAATTGTTTTAGCTATATCAGCAGGATTTATCATACCATTTTTATCTGGAGAAACTAACGTATGGTCATGTTTTGCTACTGCCTGCAAACCCGCCGGATGTTCTATTTCTGTCGTAACAATATGTCCAGAAACGCTATTCATTATGATATTTATCGATTCTGTCGCACCGGCCGTCATAATTATATCCGTACCCTTACCACCTATCGCTATCGCTATACGATGTTTAATTTCTTCGTATTCACGCCTGAGTATCACCGCTGGAGCATACGGACTAGACGGATTAAAAAACTTCGTCGAAAAATAAGGATTCATCTCATCTAAAACACGCGGATCTATTGGTGTAGCCGCGGCATGGTCTAAATAGATGAAAATATCCTTCACTATACAAATATTATACCATTTTTTTACCAGTAGCGGGATTGCGTTTATAAACTTCACGCGAAACCCTCTCGTAATAAATGCGTATTGCTAACCCAAAATTCTGCAATTCTTCGCCTTCTAGGTAGCTATATCTAGGCCCTGGCTGAATTTTCAAAACACCTTTTTCATCTATCTCGTATCGAATTGTATTTGAGTATATATTTTTCTTTTCATCTGTCCATTCTTCGTGCCAAACCCAGTTTTTTTCATCTAAACAAAAGAATTCTCTCCTACGATCTTTTGGAATTTCTCCAAATATAGTCGCGCCTATTTCACTTTCTAAACTTAATAACTCCCGCTTAGATAACGGTTTGAGCTCGCGTTTTTTTACACCAACTAAGCTTCTCCAGTCTGTTGGGTCGATATCATCTCCAACCAACAACTGCAAAGCTCTCGTGATGATTTTCGGCTTAGTAGCCACTATTCAGCCTCCGCGCAACCAGATTCCATGTTGCGCATTTCCATAATACTAATACTAGCCTGTTTAATATAACTAAACAGCATCATTCGTTCTGTATCGTAATCAAGTACATTATCTTTAGTGTATTCAGGTACCTGTTCTATATATTTTTTATTATTTACAGACTCTTCTTTTGTCTCATCTATTGAATCTTGAAGCTTAGCTAATTCTTCGTCTGGATCAAAAATATCCTCACCTTGTGAGTCTTCTAAATCTTCCAAACTATTTTCGTTATATTGGCTGTAATTTTCCACTATGAGATATCTCCAAAAACTTTACGCACATTTTCAGTTGTTGTGCGAATTACATCATCTAGATTAGTCTCTCTCTGTTTCGCTTGATGCTCAGCAACTAATTTAACATATGCTGATATATTCATTTTACCACGAAATGGACTAGGAGTCAAGAATGGTGCATCAGTTTCTAATAAAATCTCCTCTAGTGGTATCTTTTTATAAAGGTCAATTTGATCTTTATCTCGCGTAAATGTACTTATGCCGTTGATTCCTATATACAAACCTCTCTTCTTTGCCTCTAAATAATTCTCATAATTATCCGTGAAACTATGCAAAACGCCCCTAATTCCAGAAAATTCATCAAAAATCGGCCAAAAATCGTCGAAAGCATTCCTAACATGAAAACTCACTGGCAAATTGAAATCCCTCGCAATAGCCAATTGCTCTCTCAGCACTTCAATTTGGCGCTCACGCGGACTATTTTCGTAATAATAATCTAAGCCAATTTCACCAATACCGACAATTTCATCACGAAATTTCTCTACCATATCTCGTATTTCTGACGGATTATTGTCTTTTGCCTCGTGAGGATGTATACCAATTAACGAATAGCAATGTTTATGACTTAGGCAAAATTCAATAGAATCCATAGAACTTTTTATATCAGTGCCTACACAAATCATTGCCACACCAGCATCTATAGACTGCTTATAAGCCTCCTCTTGCTTATCGCCATACATTTCTTTGTCGTGAATATGACAATGAGAATCAATTATTTCCATGTGGCTTTCTAGGGTCAACGGTATGTAAATATATCTTTGGGAAAATAGGTTCTATAGAGCCTGGTACAACACCAGTTTCAAATATTTTGTGGATTTTATCAGAAGCAATTGGCAAAAATGGAGTCAACATATCAGCCACTTGCAAAAGCACACCTGAAGCATATGCCAAAACTTCTGCTAAATGAGATTCCGCCTCTGTGTCGCTTTCACGCTTCTTGGCGATTTCCCACGGTTTAACATCTTCTAGATATTTATTTAAGGCATGTACCGAGTTCCACGCTTCATTTATAGCTTTATCGAACTCCAGATTCTCCATGAAATCATGATAAGGTTTCATATCGTGTTCTGGCTGAGGACAATCGCCGATCACTCCAGATTGATATCGCAATATCATCGAAGCAACGCGTTGTACCAAATTTCCCAAATCATTTCCCAGCTCATTATTATAAGCGTTTTCAAACTTTTCCCAAGTGAAATCACCATCATCTACCGTAGAAACATGTTTTGAGAAATAATACCTAAACGCATCAACGCCGTATTGATTCAAAATATCAACTGGACTAACAATATTTCCTACTGTTTTACTCATTTTTTCACCGTTTACGTTAACGTGACCGTGAACCAATAAACGCTTCGGTAATGACACGCCAATACCTAGCAAAATAGCCGGCCAAATACCTGCATGAAATCGCAATATATCCTTGCCTATCACCTGAACATTTGCAGGCCAATAATCACGCCATGATTCGTTTTCTGGATATCCCAAAACTGTCAGGTAATTACACAATGCATCAATCCACACATACATAATCTGATTTGGATCACCAGGGACTTCAATCCCCCAGCTCAAACTCTTGCGAGGGCGAGAAATTGAAACATCCTGAATACCGTCTTTTATCATTTCTAGAAATTCTTTGGCACGAAATTCAGGTATAATCTCCATACGTTTAGTTGTAATGGCTTCACGAATTTTTTCCGTAAAGGCACTGCATTTCAAGTAATAATTTTCTTCCGATATCCTCTCGTATGGAGTTTTATGTTCAGGACAAATTCCGCCAGTTTTTTCGACATCGCCATCAGTGAAAAAGGCCTCGTGCCCCGTACAATACCATCCTTCATATTTACCTTTGTAAATCAAACCAGCTTGATCTAATTTTTTCCAAATATCTTGACAAGCTGCCATGTGATTAGGGTTTGTCGTGCGTATAAAATCAGTTGATGTAGTCATCATATAGTCAGCGAATTGCTTGAAATTTTCGCTAACTTTGTCTGTAAAATCTTGTACAGGAACATTCATCGAAGCAGCTTTTGCAAATACTTTATTGCCATGCTCATCAGTTCCTATCTGAAACCTAACATCACGCCCATTTTGACGTTGATAACGCGCCCAAATGTCCGCAAATAAATAATCCATTGAATTACCGATATGAGGCAATGCTGTCGCATATGGCAAAGCAGTAGTGATATATAAATTTTTTCCCATTAGTTTATAGTATAACAATCAAATTACTTATTCTGCAACCTAATAAATCCGTTAATCTTGACAACTACCTTGTTGAAATGCTATATTCATTAAAGCTTCCTCCTATTGACTTTCTGATAATATTATAGTATAATTAAAGCCGATAGTATGTTGAATTTTCAACA
>JAZRKC010000046.1:0-15433 GCA_045646155.1 Saccharimonas sp. (SeqCode) | reverse complement strand
TGATATTTGTTATCGTATAGCCAGCATAATTAGTGCAAGCCGTTCCTGACGCTTGCGTATCTGTATAAACACTTCCAAATTCAGGATTATCATATCCAGAAATTTTCGTTGCCCAACCATCATAAGCTTTTGGATTTATGTACGTTCCTCTACCTTTATCCATACTATCTTCCCCAGATAATCCGCCTATTGAGCTACTAAAGAAAGATGGCTTTATTGAGCTATTGAAATCAAACAAAGGCCTGAGTGTGTCTGTAATATTAATATTATTTGAAGCAGATGACGCAAAGCTAGTCATAGAGCAGCCATTTTGAGTACGATCCTCTCCCATGAATCTATTACCGTTTCTATCCTTGAACTCAACAGGATACGGAAGCGCTGTATAGTTACCATAACTAAAAGATCCACCTAAGCCGTCATTTTTAGTTCTCGGCGTCCCACCTTTGGAGCCGGCACAATAACCACTAGTTTCTGGCCAAGTACTTATCCTCGTAGGAGAACCATCGATAATTTGCTTTTCTCCAACCGGATAATCTATCAACGAGAAAAACTTTCCCGTAACAGCACTATATGTAGCTCCTGCTTTTGGACTATTTGTACTAGCTGCATAAATCTTTACTTCACTAAAATTATCCCCTGTCAAAGTACCTATGATAGCAGAAGCTCGCTGTGTCGCATATATAGATACAAAAATAAGTACTAATGACGCTATCATAAAAGATGCGACTATATAATTGTGTTTATTTTGTTTTAAATGCATAGACATCTTTTATCACACCCCTATTACCATTTAAGAATTTTGTTACCTTCTACATTTGCGTCATTATTTGGCGATTCACCCTTGAAACCGCTACCAACCCTCAAATCATTTCCCCAAACTTGCACTTTTGCATCGTTACTTGGAGCGACTGTATTTGCTAGAACTTTCACACAAGCCCATGCTGTATATGATTCCGTAGTAGTACCTTTTTTGACTGGTTTCCATTGCGTTCTCTTGCAATAAGTTTTGCCAACATGACTATCAGTTATATTCCACGTTGTTGTAAATTTCTCACCAGTATTACTTCTCTTTGCCTGACTATGATTCGTTGTAAAAGGATCCTGAAGGACTTCGCCAGTACTCAAACCTCCGTTTGGCTTCTGATATGACTTTGAACGAATAGTTAGTCCGGTAGCTGTAGAATAATAGCTGTCATTATGTACACGAAATCGCCATTTAACGACATCACCTGGATAAGCAGTTATTTCCTTGGTTCCACTACCAACTTCGTATGCTACTGTATACGAACCACTGTTCTTTTTTATAGAAGTATCAGCATGAGTAGACCAAGCAGGTGGTATGTTTACCTGTACACAAGGAGCGTTAGAGTATCCAGAACTATTGTTTACCGTACCTCCAGATTTTGATGACGGCGTGAATCTCAAAAGGTAACAAATTAAATTATTTTCATTTGACTCAGGTATCGTATAACTTACAGTCACGTAATCGGTATATGATTTAGCATTGACCGGATTTTTATTCGGACGAACATCTTTGACATCGCTAAACTTAGTCTTTGCTATTGGAATAGAATCTGTTCCTACTTTTTCGTTATAATATGCGGCATAGGCAGATATATTGCTTGTCTTGACTCCATCATTATACATACGGAATCTCCATTTGACTGTATCACCTATATTCACATAGGCTCGTCCATTACTACCATCGCTCCATGTTTTTCCGCCGTCAGTACTGATTTGTGCATAACCAGTCAATTTCCATGAAGTATCCTGTCCGTAACAAAACCAAACTAAGTTCACGCCAAATGTATGCGTTGTATCTCCAGTTTTTAGAAATTCACTCCTAGCTGTACTTGGCGAAATCCAACCATTTCCAGCAGGATGAATACCTGTATTAAAACCACTATATGCATACCCCCTAGCATAACCATTAACCGGATCACCACTAGTATTATCCCAGCGCAAAACAACATAAACAGCTACTTTTGATATGCCTTTTGCTTTACATCTAGATTTAGCGGTAGCCCAATCGTCTGGCGCAACAGCATTCGTGTTTTTCTTGCTGGGATGTTCGATACCACCCTTTGGACCATTTCCATTTACATCATAAAGATACCACCCATGGCCATACCTAGTGTAATAAGGACACGCACTAGGGGTACTACATCCAGATGGTAAACCGCCTCCGCCACTATATCCATATGCATACGCTACAACTGTGCCAATTATAGGAATAGCAACAATAGCGGCAAATATCGCTAGCAACTTAGTTTTTTTCGTTATATGCTTATGCTTCATATATTTCATTATATCTAAATAATGTCATTTAAGCTAGCTACTGCGTACTACGAAACATTATAAAAAATCAGACTTTTCAGATTCTATTTTTGCCCTAATTTCTTTTTTATCATCCCTCTTCTCACCTGTTCCTCAATTTCTGCTCTGAGCTCGGCTTCGGTTTTTGAAATAAACGCTTAAGCTCACGTAGGTTATGTTATATTGTCGAATTTATGATACAATTATATTCATAATAACAGAGAGATTCTGATTTTGAATTTAAAAATCAGAATCTTAAATTTTTAAACCATGTTACATTTTTTATGGAGAGACTAAATAACAAAAGAACCGAAACCATTAAAAATAACGCCCTAGACGGGAGCTCTTGGCAAAACCCCGGCGAGTTTACGAGGTTTGCTGGACAAGATTCGCAACAGTCGGCACAAAACCGGTCAGGAGAAATACACAATGCGGAATATGAACGAAATGCTGAGCGCGATAAGGAATTTGAATACTATTTCCATGGGACAGACATCGTAAACGAGTCTATGGTGGAGGATATTTTTAATAATGGTCTCCGAAGTAGTCGAGGTAATAACCTAACAAGTACTATGTATCCTAAAAGGTTTGAGTATGGTGAATTGGGGGATGAATTGCAAAAATATTCAGGCATCAAGGGAGATGATGTTATTGTTGCTAGAATTCCTAAGGTTGCTCTCCACCCAAAAATTTCTGCTGATGGCACAATGCTCGGTTTTCCGTTGCCAATCTGGAAACCGACACCTGAGACTGACGAATACGGAAGAGAGTGCAAAAGACTTACACCTGAACTCATATATGGAGTATATTTAAAAGCTAATGACTCGTTTATATTGAATCCAAATTATACGCCTGCTTTTGACCCGTCCGGTTTGCAACACGATGCGATACAAGAGGATTACGTCTTGACTTACGGCGACGCAAATCATGTTGAGTACGTCTCTAAAAGAAAAGAGAGGTCATACGAGGATTTAGCGCAGAGCGATAAGACCCAACAAACCTGGGATAACCTCGTATCCCAATACCGAAACCACTTCGGTAAATAGTTATCCATATTTTATGGTATAATAACAGATATGAATTTAAAAATAGGAATCGTAGGGCTACCAAATGTTGGTAAATCTACGCTATTTAATGCGCTAACGAACAATGATATTTTGGCTGCAAACTACCCTTTTGCTACAATCGAGCCAAACACTGGTATTGTTCCCGTCCCTGACGATAGATTAAATGTGCTAGCCGACATATACAAAAGTGAAAAAATCGTACCAGCAACTGTGAAATTCGTTGATATAGCTGGATTAGTATCTGGAGCGTCAAACGGCGAAGGACTGGGCAATAAATTCTTAGCTCATATACGAGATTGTAATGCTATCATTCATATAGTACGCGCTTTTGAAAATAACGATATACTACATGTGGATGGCGAAATTAATCCAAAACGCGATATCGAAACTATAAATACAGAATTAATCCTAGCCGACATACAGTCAATTGACAACAGACTACCAAAAGTACAAAAAGAGATGAAGGCCGACCCAAATGCAAAAGATATCTATGACAATTTGATAGCCCTAAAAAGTGATTTGGAATCTGGCACGCCTGCAAATTTGAGTAAAAATTTTGTTCTAGAAAATGTAGTAGATTTGCATCTGTTGACTGCCAAACCTGTTATCTATATATTCAACGTTGACGAAAAAACTATTTCAGATGAATCAAAAAAAGCAGAGCTTGGTGCGCTCGCAAAAGAATCAACTTCATTATTCATATGTGCAAAATTAGAAGACGAACTAAAAAGTTTAAGTAAAGCAGATGCGTTGGAACTATTAGAAAGCTATAACATATCAGAGCCTGGACTAAACAAACTAATAAACTCCGCCTACGACTTACTTGGCTTGCAGAGTTATCTAACTGCTGGCAAAAAAGAAGTACGAGCTTGGACGATCAAAAAAGGCTCAACTGCCCCACAAGCTGCTGGCGCTATTCATAGCGATTTTGAGCGTGGATTTATAGCGGCACAAATAGTAAACTATCACGATTTAGTCTCTGCCGGCTCGGAAGTTAATGCTCGTGCATCAGGAAAAATACGTACCGAAGGAAAAGATTATATCATGCAGCCAGATGACGTTGTTGAATTTAGATTTAATGTTTAGAACTAATTCGTAACTTATAAAATCTCTCTAAATTACCTTTTGCGCCTGCAATTTCGCTATCAGCTTTATCTAAAATAACAAAATAGTCCTTTGTCCAGTTCTCGAAATCTCGCAAAATAGCACGACGAACGTTATTATTTTTTATGACGCCACTACTATTTATTTGGGCTCGCGACGCCTCAAACTGAGGCTTAACCATAGCTAAAATAATAGTATCACTACCGCAGATGCTGACTATATGCGGCAAAATTTGTCTAAGACTAATAAACGAAACATCTATGACTACTATATCTGGTGTATCGCTTGGTACAAAATCACGAATATCGGTTTTTTCGTGCAACTCTATCTTGTTATTACTACGCAAACTACTGTGCAATTGATTAGTCCCGACATCTACAGCAAAAACTTTTTTAGCACCATGTTTAATCGAATAATCAGTAAATCCGCCCGTACTAGAGCCTACATCTAGCACTATTTTTTCCTTGAAATTTACATGAAATTTATCCGCTACGCTCGCCAATTTTAATCCTGCCCTGCTGACATATCGTTCGCGTGGTTTCAGTTTGATGTCAACGTCTTCTTCGACGAAAAAGCCAGGCTTCATAACAACTTTGCCATCGACTTTTACGTCACCAAGTTTAATCCAATTTTCAGCTTCAGATCTAGTAGTCACGATACCTTTCGTGACCATAATTTTGTCAAGACGTTGCTTTGTCACAAACTATTTCTTTCGCTCGCGATATTCACCAGTAGAAGTATCAACAGATATGATATCGCCTACTTTTATAAACGCCGGTACTTTTACAGTTATATTTGTCTCTAATGTAGCATCTTTTAATACAGAGCTTGTGGTATCGCCTTTGACGACATCTTCCGTGTAGGCGACCTCTAGATAAACATTCTTTGGAAGCTCAACATTTATAACTTTGCCATCGAAGAATTGTAAATTAAGCTCGTCACTTTCCTTCATATACCCAGCTGCATCATCAATAATATCAGCAGACAACTCAAACTGTTCAAAAGATTCTGGGTCCATGAAATAAAATGTTTCACCATCATTATATAAATATTGAACAGTTTTCGATGATACCTGCGCTGACTCGATTTTGTCTTGACCCTTAAATGTCTTTGGTATCACACTACCGTTTATAAGGTTTTTTAACTTGACATTAACAATTGAACCGCCTCGACCCATAACTTTTTGGTTATAATCAATCACTCGATATGGCTGACCATCTATCTGACAAACAACACCTTTTTTTAAATCTGTTGGCTGATACATTATGACTCCTTTTTATTATTTTAGAGATACTCGCCGACGCGCCTCTACGAGATGCGTCGAAAAATTCCCTATCTTAACCTTGTGCAACAAATGGCATTAGCGCCAAATGACGCGCTCGCTTGATAGCAACAGCCAATTGACGTTGCTGTTTTGCGCTTAATCCAGTTTTTGAGATTGGATCAATCTGACCATATGCATTTACATAACGTGATAATGTCTTGATATCTCGATAGTCAAAATATACTGGTGTATCTTTCTTTGATCTTTTCATAATCTATTTATGCCATTATGGTATGGCTAATTCCTTTCTTGTTTGCTAAAATGGGATTTCGCTTAAATCGATTGGCTTATCATCAATGTCTTCAACGACAACATCTTTTGTTTTGCTATCTGATGACGAATCAGATAATGATGCGCCTTGGTCGCCACCGCGTCCACCTATAAAATTAAAGTCCTCTACAACAACTTCAACTGCTGAGCGCTTATTTCCATTATTGTCCTCGTAACTACGCTGATCTAACCGACCACTAACCAAAAGCGGAGAACCTTTTTGTACATATTGCGAAATAATCTCGCCTGTTTTACCCCAAGCGACGCAGTTAATGAAACTTGTTTGATCTTGAGCGTTGCCGTTTTGGTCTTTCCAGCTACGCGTCACAGCCAAACTAAAGTTAGCAACGTTTTGACCACTTTGAGTCATACGCATCTCAACATCACGAGTGAGATTTCCCATTAATATAACTTTGTTAAAACCCTTTGCCATATATCCCCCTTTGTTATCTAGAAACTAATCTTCGTTTTCTTCGCTACTATCGGAATTCTTTTTTGCATCAGCTAGTAATGCGCGACCTTTTTCGTCAACTTTTACCAGTAAATAACGAATAACTTCATTCGTGATATTTAATGTATTGCTGATTTTTAGTGGTGCTTCAGCTGGAAGTTTTACATCAAACTCAACGTAAATAGCAAAATCCTCTTTAGCGATGCGATAAGCAAGTTTTTTCTTGCCTATATTGTCTTCTTTGACAATTTCGCCGCCATTATTTTTAATAAGTGTACGAATCTTTTCAAGTGGTTTTTCTAAATCACTCTCGAGATCTGGACGAATAAGAACTGTTAGTTCATATTCCTTCATATAGATACCTCCTTTGGAATCCTTATGGATAATTACTCTATCTCAAGTAATCTTAGGTTAATAACTTATATATTATAACCCATATTAGATAAAAAGTCTAGATTTAGCGCTTAAACATCGGCTGTTATATTATCTATATCATCTACATTACTAATCAAAACTTCACGTGCACGTGAACCATCCTGTGGGCCAATAATCCCCTGTTCTTCCATTTCATCTATGATACGGGACGCCCTAGAATAACCTATACGCAATTTACGTTGCAATAAACTAGTACTGGCTTTTCTGCTCTCTACAACAACTCGGCAGGCGTCACGGAACATATCATCACTACTATCTGAGTCAAAATCCATCACAACTCCACCCTTACCTTTTAGTTGAACAGGCTGAACAGTCACCTCGTCATTATATTGCGGTGCAGATTGCATACATAGATGACTTGTGATCTTTAGAACCTCCTCGTCTGTCACCCAAGCACCCTGAACACGTCTAGGCTTTGGAATCTGAGCGGTTTTTATGAGCATATCACCCTGACCAAGCAATTTTTCCGAGCCAATCTGGTCAAGAATAGTACGTGAATCAACCTGACTTGCAACTGTAAACGCAATACGTGCTGGGACATTCGCCTTAATCAAACCGGTGATAACGTCTACACTTGGACGTTGAGTTGCTAACACCAAATGAATACCCACTGCGCGAGCCTTTTGTGCTATACGGACTATCAAAGCCTCAACTTCACGTGCTGCGACCATCATCAAGTCAGCAAGCTCATCAACTACGATAACTATATAAGGCATATGACCTTCGTTTACTTGCTTGATATTTCCCTCGTCATCTTTAACTTCAATAGATGATTTCTTTTTGACCTTTTCGTTATATGTTTTTATGTCACGTACGCGCTCTTCTGCCAACAGACTATAGCGACGTTCCATCTCATTAACCGCCCACTTCAAAGCACTTATAGTTTTTTCTGGATCAATAATAACTGGCGTTAACAGATGTGGAATATTTTCATATGGCGCCATTTCAACTTGCTTTGGGTCAACTAATATCAACTTCATATCACTTGGTGAATTGCGATACAACAAACTACATAACAATGTGTTTATCATGACTGATTTACCAGAGCCCGTCTGTCCAGCTACAAGTAAGTGTGGCATTTTGTTTAGTTCACCTACTACAGAATTACCAGATATGTCACGTCCAATTACAAAGGACAAAGGTTCTTTTGCCTTTTTCCATTCGGAACTTTCAAAAATACCACGAATACGCACATCAGCAGATTTTTTATTTGGCACTTCTATACCAACAGCTTTTTTGCCAGGAATTGGCGCTTCAATACGAAGAGAACTAGCCGCCAAATTCAACGCAATATTTGTCTCTAGCGATGAAATCTTGCTTAGTTTTATGCCCGCTGGCGGTTTGAGAGTATATTGAGTAACTCTTGGTCCAATATTAGCGCCCTCCATCTCGACGTCAATATTAAATTCCTTCAATGTATCCTGTATGATAAGCGCATTTTGTTTAATATCCCCTGCATCAGCTAGAGTTTGCTTCTTCTCTAATAAGTCAATACTAGGAAACTTCCAGTTTGGATCACTAACAGCTAACATAGCAGCTTTTTCTTCGGATTCCTTATCTGCACTAGAGCTGTTTTTCAGGCTTGGTATTTTATTCTTCTTTTTGTCGTCTGAGTTAAGTATCGGCACGCCTGCATTTAATTTAAATCCTGCCATCGCGGTGGATTTTGTATCACTAGAAGATAATCGCTTATTGTCATTTTTATCTTCAGAATCATCACTAGAAACCTCTTTACCAAATATACGAACAAATCCATTCATAATATCGTTTACAGACAATCTGAGTAATATCATAAACATAACAGCAATAAATACTACATAGATAAACACTCCTACAGACATATTTACCATACTGAGTGTTAGCGTATTTAACGAATCGCCAATGATACCTCCGGTTGATGTCGCGCCGTCTTTGCGGAATAAACCAAATAGTCCTGAAAACAGAACGACTACCATGAAAGCACTAGATTTAATTAAAAATGGCACTTTATTATCTTCTGCGCGAAACACCTGTATCGCCACATAAGCACATACAAACGGCAAAACATAAGATGCCCATCCGATTACGCTAAATGACATGTCGCGAATCCAGTTAAGCAGCGCACCGCCGCCGCCAAACCAAGACACTACTAATAAAACAGAAAATGCCAAAAATACTATCGCAAAAACTTGAGTCCAAAATCCGCTCGGTAACTCATACTGCGGAGACTGTTGCGTCTGCTTCTTTGATTTTCTTCCCCTAGTTGTAGTAGTTTTTTTCTTTGCCATAATTATTATATATTATACATTGTTTATATTTGATATAGTATACTTATATAGTATATCATAAAATATAGTATTTGTCTAGTAGCTGCGGCTGTCTCGCTCATGAGGTTCAGCTACTTCTGAATCTGGATATTGTTTCTTTGGAAACTTACGTTTTGATGGCTCGGGCATCAATGGCTTTTCCAAAGTTTCACCACGATTTAAACTAGCACGCGGAGCTCGTCCTTGCGCTTTTTGAGAAACCGCACCAACTTCATTTACTACTGGTATAACAATTGGCATACGATGAGTTTGGTCATATAGTATATGAGTAACTTCATCTTTGATTTCTTTTTTGATATCTTCAACATCATACTTACCAGAGAAGCTTCTAGCTACCTTTTGCTTCAAATAAGCTCGAATCATGCCCATTAGTTCCTCACTGTCGCGCAAGTAGATAAATCCGCGAGATATAATATCTGGACTAGTTAGTAATCTCCCCGTTCCACGCTGAACTGTCAAAATCACCACAAATATGCCTTCTTGGCTCATGTGGATGCGGTCTTTCAAGACCACTTCGCTAACAATTTCGCCAGCGTCATCATACATAACGCCGCCAACTTGAATTCTTCCTATCTTTTTTGCGCTATCGTGCGTAATTTCAACGATATCTCCAGCGTCACAAACAAAAATTCTGTCTCGAGGAATATTACATTCTTTTTCGGCGAGTTCTGCATTATGTACAAGCATATGAAATTCACCGTGATATGGAATGTAATAAGTTGGTTTTACTGCATTAATAACACGTACGTGATCATCGTAATAACCATGTCCAGACAAGTGTAATGGACCAACTCCAGTTAAATGAGTCTTTCCGTTTTGGATAATTTCGCTACCCTCTCGCATCAAACCATCAACAGTACGTACGACATATTTTTCATTTCCTGGAATTGGATTCGAACTAAATACAACAACATCAGTACCCTTAATCTTTACATATTTGTGAGCGCCAGTTGCCATACGATTCAAAACCGCAGAAAACTCACCTTGACTACCGGTGCATACAATTGTAATCTTTCCATCCGATAGCTTGACTATGTCCTCCATCTTTACAACAGTATCGCGTGGAACTTTAATAGCGCCCGACCTAAGTGCAACTTCTAGGTTTTGAATCATACTAAACCCAGCAAATGCAACTTTGCGACCGTGACGCTGCGCTTCTTCCAAAATCAATTGCATACGATGTAATTGGCTAGAGAAACAAGATATTATCAAGCGATTACTTGCGTACTTATCCATAACTTCACCAATGCTATGCTGAATATCAAATTCATTATGCGTATGTGTTCCATCAGACTCACAGTTAGTAGATTCGTTAAGCATAACGAGAAATCCTTCTTTTTCCTGGATTTCTTTTAGTCTAGGGAAATCAAACTTCTTGCCATCGACAGGGTTATCTTCTATACGCCAGTCTCCAGATGCCAAAATATTGCCAATTGGAGTACGTATAACTACCGCTGTTGAATCAGGGATGGAATGATTAACACGTAGGAGCTCGACACTAAATGAATCACAAACTTGCACAATTTCATGCTTTTCTGGATCCATCAATCGATAATCAGGTGTAAACGTATCCTCTACTTCACCCATAGTTCGTTGCAACATTCCCATAGTAAACCGGCTAGCGTACACTGGAGCAGGAATTTTTGGAATTAAATGACGAAATGCACCAATATGATCCAAGTGGCCATGAGTAAACACATGTCCGCGAATACGATGTTTGTTTTCTTCGAGCCAAGTTATATCAGGTACGATATAATTAACACCCGGATAATCCGAACCCGGGAATAAAAATCCCATATCTATAACCAAAATGTCATTGTCAAACTCAATTGCTGTCATATTTTTGCCAATACCCATCTCACCGACTCCGCCGATTGGAATGATTTTCAGAGTTGGACGAGGCATTCGAGGACGTTTAGGTTGATCAGCTAAGCTAAATTGCTTTCCATTATAGCCATTGTATTTAGATTTATTTACTGGAATATTGATAATATGCTGGCTAGCTTGCATATTAACACCTTCTGACGTGCGACGCTGGGCGCGAAAAACTTCGCCACGTCGCGTAGTAGTTGCACTTAATACGGCATTATTTGATTTTGATTTTACTGTCTGACGAGTACGCTTTGATATATCGTCTGATTGTGGTTTTGCGAGTCTCCTTTGACCCATATTTTATCCCCTTTTTGATATAAAATAAAAAATAATTACAAAACAGTGTGGAGGCAAGACTATATTATTGAATATTCTACGAGAGTCTACCCTCTTGTCTATCGATAATGCTATTATATCAATAATTCAGATAAAAATCAATATTTCACGCGAGCAATGCTGGTATTTTTGCGAAATCATCAAACAAAATCTGGCGCATACTGCCGTTATACAAGGCTGCAGCTGGATGATAAAGCGGCATAACAAGCAACTCTATCCCATTACAATCTATTTTTTGGCATTTTCCATGATCATCAGAAATATGCAATTCCGGAATAAAGAAACTGCCGCTATGTCTGCCTAAAGTTATTACTATTTTTGGCTGAATAATCTCTAATTGCCTCACTAAATAAGGCCAAAAAGCTTTTTTCTCTGATAATGATGGATCGCGATTGTTCGGAGGACGGTATTTCACG
This sequence comes from Saccharimonas sp. (SeqCode), assembly GCA_045646155.1. Taxonomy (GTDB): domain Bacteria; phylum Patescibacteriota; class Saccharimonadia; order Saccharimonadales; family Saccharimonadaceae; genus Saccharimonas. The sequence goes on along the minus strand of JAZRKC010000046.1, from coordinate 3,536 downwards.
ATATTTGTAATATAAACATCTTTTCTGTCCAACCCAATACTATCCAACATCTTGTCTAAAAATTTTCCCGAAGCACCAACAAATGGCAATCCCTGCTCATCTTCTTTTTTGCCAGGTGCTTCACCTACAAAAACAATATCAGCATCCAAATTACCATCACCCATCACTAGCTGAGTAGCCTCCGATTTTAAACTTGAACAGATATCAGACTCAATTATTTCAAGTCTCAAACTCATCATATTGTCTTTTTTAGACACGACTATGAAGTAAATCCTCTAGTTTTGAAATATCTTTAATTAGACTAGTGTCAGCACTATATTCAAAATCTGAATATTCTTTTATACTTGAATCAAATTTCTTTGCGTACTCAAGAAAATTAGCGTACGATGTCTCAAATTTTGTTTTATCATCGTTAATGAATGATTCTTGCATATCAACTATATGTTTACGAAATTCAGCAAAATACTTCACTATGTTTTTACCCATTTTTGATATAGATGGATTTTTTGATTCCGACATTCGCTCAAACGATTTATTACATTCACTAACAGCTTTGTCGTATGATTCAACTATTTTTGATAAATCGCTAGTATCCATTTTTCCTACTTCACTCGCTGAGCAATATTGTGTAGCATTACGCATAGATGGAACTAAGCTAAATACGTCATCCTTGTCACTAAAATAAGCGTTACTTTTGTCCTTGATATCCTTGTATGATTTCGCTACTTCAGAATCTTTTTGAGTACGAGACGCTCCGATTTCTGCCAACTTATTATTAAAAGATTCCTTGACTTTGCCATATTTTTCACCAGCAGCATCTATCTGTTTTTGAGTAGAATACTGATAGAGTGCGGTCTGCATATAGTTATACGCTTCTTCTTCTACCTGATTATAAAGCGTTTTTAACTCCTCTACTCTTTTGATGTCATTTCTGTAATTATTTGGATAAATAAAGAACGCTGCAAAATATATCGCCACAGATATAATAGCTATCGCAGCAATACTTGAAAATACACTAATCAGAATAATCTTTTTCTTTCTACGAGAATTATTCCTATCTTCTTCCATGGGGCTAAATGCTGTTTGCATGTTTTTGGTCTACACCTTTCATTGTTAGATTTAACCTACCTCTTTCATCAATGCTAGATAACATAACTTTTATGTCTTGACCTTCTTTTAGGACATCGGTAACTTTTGCAACACGCTTATCGCTTAATTGCGAAATGTGCAGCATACCATCGATGCCTGGCAATATATTCACAAAAGCCCCGAATTCTTTAATAGAAACAACTTTACCTGTATAAATTCTACCGACTTCAGGCTCTTCTGTTAACCCACGAATCCATTCAAGTGCCTTTTCGATAGATTTCGTATCTGGGCTAGCAATTGTAATTAATCCATCGTCTTTTATGTCAATTTCTGCACCAGTTTCAGATGTTATTTTGTTTATTACTTCACCACCCTTGCCGATTACAGCACCTATCTTGTCAGGATTTATGTTTATCTTTTCTATACGTGGTGCATATGGACTTAAGTGGTCACGAGGAGCACTCAAAGTTTCTAACATATGCTCAAGTATGAATTTTCGTCCAGACTTAGACTGCTCTACTGCTTTTCGTAAAACTTCTACGGGCAAACCATGGACTTTCATGTCCATCTGCATTGCTGTAACACCTTTTTCTGTTCCGGTAACCTTGAAGTCCATATCACCAGCAAAATCCTCAGCGTCAGCAATATCAGATAGCACATATGGAGTATTTCCGTCCATCATCAATCCCATAGCAATTCCAGAAACTGGACGTTTTATAGGAACACCAGCGTCCATTAGAGCTAGACAAGAGCTACAAGTCGCCGCCATAGATGTAGAACCGTTTTGACTCATGATTTCAGTAACACTACGGATAGCATATGGGAACTCTTCTTCCGTTGGCAATACTGCCATCAAAGCGCGTTCCGCCAAATACCCATGTCCAATTTCACGACGACCTGGACTACCGATTCTCCCAACTTCACCCACTGTATAAGCTGGCGCATTGTAGTGATGCATATATCGACGCTCTTCATCTGTTTTTTCCATAGTGTCAATGAGTTGTGAATAGCTCAATGGAGCTAATGTAACAATATTCATACCTTGAGTAACTCCACGAGTAAATAGGCTAGAACCATGCGCTCGCGGCAAAATAGAAACTTCACTAGACAAAGGACGAATTTCAGTTAGCTGACGACCGTCTGGTCGAACGTTTTCATTTATAATTCCACGACGAACATCAGCATGTAGAGATTTCGTAAAAGCCTCATCGTATTCATCACGGAGTTCACTATACGCTTCCTCTCCGCCATGTTTCTCTGACATATCATCGTGAAACGCAAGACGAATCTCCTTTATTAATTCATTTCTCTCTGGATATGGTATACGTATTGCTGCACCAAATTTTCCATCTGTCCATTCATCTACTTCTGCTTGTATATTTTCATCTGGCAAAACTAATGTGTATTGCTGCTCTACTGGAGAAACTTTATCACGAAGTTCTTTTTGTAATTGAATCGCTGGCTGGAACATATCAAAAGCCCACGCCATCGCATCAACTATAACCTCTTCAGAAACTTCCTTCGCTCCTGCTTCTACCATAGTAATACCGCTTTCAATACCAGCAACAACCAAATCTAGGTCACTATTCTCACGTTCTTCCGGACTGAGAAATGCCTTAAATTCACCGTTTACACGACCAACACGCAAGCCAGCGACAGGGCCATCGAAAGGCGTGCCTGTAAGCATAAGTGCCGCTGAAGATGCAATCATAGCGATAACGTCTGGTCGGAAATTAGGATCCATAGACAAAACAGTCGAAACTACTTGAACCTCCTGACGATACCCTTTAGGGAAAAGTGGTCTAATAGGCCTATCAATCAAGCGACCAATCAAAACAGCATCATCACTTGGACGACCTTCACGCTTTATAAATCGACTACCACTAATTTTACCTGCTGCATAAAATTTTTCTTCATAATCTATAGATAACGGAAAATAATCTAGCACTACAGGTTTTGTTCCAACACTAGCGCTACCCAGCACTACAGTATCGCCGTATTTCACTAGTACAGATCCAGTAGTACGAAATCCAACACGATTAACTTCTAATGTGAGCGGCCTACCGCAAAAATCAGTTGTAACTGAAAATATTTCCTTACCGCTTGGGTTGATAGTACTCATATAGAGCCTCCTTTTGTCTGCAGATTAGTAACAGGTAGAAATTTTCTATTAGAACGCTTCTATCTATCACTATCTGCGTTATCTTATTATATATATTATACCTCAAATTAATATTACATGAAACGTTAACCTCAACAAAACAAATACCCACCGTACTGATGGGTATTTGGCGGCTATTTACGCAAGCCTAGTTTTTCAAGCGTGGCTTTGTATGCCTCAAAATCATTCGTCTCTAGGTATTTTAGAAGTCTTTTTCGCTTACCTACCATCTGGATAAGGCCACGTCGCGCCATATTGTCGTGCTTATTAGCCTTTAGATGTTCGG
>JAZRKC010000045.1:0-3075 GCA_045646155.1 Saccharimonas sp. (SeqCode) | reverse complement strand
ATATCACGTGTTTATGGTATAATATATAGTAGGATATTGTAAAAATATGGATACAAAACAAACACTTCGAAAAGACGTAAAAATAATTAAAAAAGTTAAAGTTTGGCAGTTGCTTATAATTTTAGTGATAATGTCTTTTGTTTCTGCTACATTGCTTAGAATGAATAACACCGGCATGATACAGCGTCGAGCGGCGGTGGAGTCTGCGGACAAAAATGGCGATAGTATCGAAATAGCAAATAGAATTTTTGATTTGCGAGATTATGCTTCTAAACACATGAACGCTAGTGCTGGAACGATATATCTTCAAAATCAATACAATCGCAACGTACGTAAAGCTGTTGTAGAAAGTAATACAGTAGATAATAATCAAGATACTCCTCAGGCACGTGCAGACGCAGTTTGTAACCCGCATTTAAATTATAGAGGCTACAGTCAGGCGTACCAGGATTGTATAATAGCTGAATTATCAAAGGGTGAACCCACTGAAGTCAAAAAGGTGAAATTACCGTCACCATCTCTGTATAGATATGAGATAATATCGCCTATATGGACACCAGACGCTGCTGGCTGGTCTATAGTGGCATGTTTGTTTATTGTATTGATAATAATAGTACGCATAGTTAGTATGATAGTTCTAAAGATAATGCTCAAGCATCAATATAAATCGGTGTAATTTGTACTATAACCTGTGGAAACAGATATAAAAGTATTGACTAGTACTTATGTAATAAGATAAAATCGCCTTTGTAAGATATTAATAGGAGGGAAACTCGTGGCTTACAAGCAGACCAATTCAAAAGGTATAACATATTACTTACATAAATCTGAAGTAAAACTTCGTGGTGGTAAACTACAGACCATCTATTTCTTCACAAAGGTAGAAAAGAACGAAAAAGGCACTCCTTGCGATTTGCCAGAAGACCGCATTGTTAAAGAAAACCCACGAAATGGATTTTTGACTTTATCAAAAAAGAAATAAATTAAATTATTTTTTCTAAAAAAGAAATCTCAATCGAGATTTCTTTTAATGCCACGGGCTGTGTAAAAAAATAAAAAACCGCTTGCGTTTTTATATAAAAACGTAGTAAGCTTTATATATAAACAAACAGGTGCTAAAAATATTTCACGGAGACCCCCTCAATCGCTCGCAAGATTGACTCTGTGGATATAAATTACTTGCGTGTTGCAAGGTGGTTAAAACACTTACTATTATCGGTAAGTGTTTTAATTTTAGATAAAATATACGCTTAAATGTTATACTAAATAATTAGAAAGAGAGCTTTTTGTAATGCCTAATAAAAATTGTAAATATATTTTTGTAACGGGTGGTGTATTGTCTGGAGTTGGCAAGGGAATTGCAGCCGCATCAATGGGTGCAATACTAAAAGCCAAAGGATACAAAGTGACAATACAAAAATGTGATCCGTATCTAAACGTAGACGCTGGGCTTTTAAATCCTGTAGAGCACGGTGAATGTTTCGTGACTCACGATGGAGTAGAAACTGATCTTGACCTAGGACATTACGAAAGATTTTTGGATTTTGAGACGTCTAAATATTCAATTACATTGTCTGGCTCAATATACAAAGAGTTAATTGAACGAGAGCGTTCTGGAGGCTTTCGTGGAAAAACTGTACAGCTGATACCACATTTTACTGAATTAGTATGTGAGAGAATCGGCAAAGCTTCCGAAAACTCAGATATCCATATTGTAGAAATTGGTGGCACAGTAGGAGATTACGAGGGTTTACCGTTCTTAGAGGCTATAAGGTTATTTGCAAACAAGGTTGGACGTCGCAATTGTTTGTATGTGAGTGTAGTATATGTGCCATTTATACATACATCTAATGAACTAAAAACCAAACCTGCACAAAATGCATTAAAGGATTTGCGAGGTTTTGGGATTATTCCAGATATAGTATGTGTCAGAACGGATAATTCGTGTGGACGTGAAATCTGTAAAAAAATAGCAGCATTTTCTGGAATACCAGATGATGCGGTAGTGAATTTACCTGACATACAAAGTGTATACGATGTTCCATTTAATGTTTTGAAATCAGGCGTGCTAGCAATATTAGATGATTTCGTAGGTAATAGTAAAGAGCCTGATATGAGTCTATGGAAAGAATTTTCACGTCGAAGAGCTCAAAAATATGCCAAAACTGTAAAAATAGGTTTGGTGGCAAAATATGTAGGCAATGATGACACTTATATATGTGTGACAGAGGCGCTAAAGGCAGCGGCAGCGTGGAGCAAAGTAAACTTAGACTTGATTTGGGTAAATGCTGAAGATGTTGAAAATGACATTAGTCCACTAAAAGACCTTGATGGAATTGTAGTCCCAGGCGGATTTGGTGTACGTGGTACCGAAGGAAAAATAAAATCAGCAGAATATGCCTTGAAAAATGACGTACCATACTTCGGGCTATGTTTAGGTATGCAATCGGCATGTATAGCAGCGGCCAGAATAGGCGGTTTAAAGAACGCTAATTCAGAAGAGTTTGGTGCGAGCAAAGAGCTTAAAAACAACGTTATTTATATTATGCAAAACCAAAAGGGTAAAGAGTCTACTGGTGGCACTATGCGATTAGGTGATTACAAAGCTGTTTTGAAACCAAAAACAAAAGTGGCGAATATTTACAAAAAAGCAATTGAATCTGGCAAATATACTTATGGCATAGAAATTACAAAAGACGACAGCGTAGAGGTGGTAGAACGACACAGGCACCGCTATGAAGTTAACCAAGATTTTCTAGATGTTATCGAAGCAGGTGGCGTGGTTGTGTCTGGACTTTCACCAAACGGCAAGTTAGTTGAATTTGTAGAATCTCCAAATTGTAAGTTTTTTGTAGCTACACAGGCACATCCTGAATTTAAATCTAGACCTTTAAATCCGCATCCACTATTTTTGGAATTTATAAAATCGGCCAAAGATAATTCCGGCAAAAATAAATATTAGTTGTTGCAATTTGAATCCGCTTATGCTAATATGAATTTGATAATAAGGCAACAAAACAAATAAGATATGTGTGGTAATATGAAAAAACTCCTAGGAATAATCCTATTTTCCGT
>JAZRKC010000044.1:0-2281 GCA_045646155.1 Saccharimonas sp. (SeqCode) | reverse complement strand
ATAATTTAGATGGTGGAAAATTGAATACAGAACCGAAATGACAACAAACAGCCCGACGCTCCAAATTGCACCCTGGTAATTTCCTTCCGTAGCACAGTCCACAACCATAGAAACTGGAATTGGGATAAGCAAGCGCAAGACAGTGCGAACGGTGGCGGTAGAAAGTAGAGCAAAAAGCAGTTTCTTATTGCCAAGCCTAAAACTCATATATCTTTTGATTAATCTAAAATAATGTCTCATACTATCTCCTCATCCTCTAAATCATTAGAGTCGGAAGACCGGAGAGTTTGCATAGAGCGATATAGAGCGCTTCGTTCTAGGAGTTTTTCGTGTGTGCCACTAGCAACAATCTTGCCGTGATCCAAGACAATAATGCGATCTGCTGCTCGCATTAATTCTGGTTTTTTAGTAACCATAATAACAGTATGTTTATTTTTAATGCGCTGGATTAAGCCCGGGACAAGTTTAGCAGTGTCAGGATCAAGCGAAGTAGTAACGTCGTCCAACAAAAATACCTCCGCGTTAGTTAGAATCGTGCGTGCGATAGAAATCATTTGACGTTGCCCGCCAGAAATATTACCACCATTTTCGCGCAAAATCGTATTATAACCCATCGGTAAAGTTTCAATAAAACTGTGGATACCAGCAATTTTACAAGCCTCGATTTGATGTTTAATGTCCGTGTCAATAAAATTAAGATTTTTTCTAATAGATGCATTAAAGATAAACGGTATCTGATTAGCAACAGCAACGTTGGCGGTATAAATTTCTTTGCTAAATTCGTTAATATTAATATTGTCTAGATAAATTTTACCTTTAGTAGGCTGATTAAGCCGTAAAATCAGGTCAAATAGTTTAGTTTTTCCGGAACCGGGATAGCCCACAATCGCAACAAACTCGTGAGGATGGACCTTGAAATTGAGATTTTTAAGGATTTGGTGTCCGCCTAGGGATAATGAAACATTTTTAAACGTGACTTCACCCCGAACATCATCTAGGTCTAAGTTGCCGAATTGATATTTTTCATCAGCCTTATAGTTTAGGATTGATGTGAGGCGCCTAATAGCGGCGTCGTTTAGACGAATAGCAATAGTGGAATCGGTAAAATTTTTAGCATATGTTAATAATTGTTGATGGTAGGTATAGAACATAACTAGAGATCCAACTTCCATGTGTCCATTCGCTATCATAGCAATACAAATAAGCAGGATTATTGCTCTAACCGGATAATAAATGAAACGGATATCATTATCTCTTGCCGTAGTTTCCCTACGCTGGGCCATATAGTTTTTGTCGTAGCGTTTTTGCAACATATCCAGGCGCTCGTGAAGCGGGCGTTTTAGATTAAAAACCTTTACTTCTTGTAGACCTGTTAAGATTTGGTTTAGGAAGTTACTGTAATTATCGTTCTCACTCTGAGAGCGCCACCAATAATAGTTGTATCTTCGATCATGACGCGTACGCATATGAGAATAAGCTGTAACGGAGACAGCCATGATAATAGCAATAAGTGGACTATAGAATGCAGAAATAGCAATAATGAATATTACTTGGAAAATACTAGTAATAAGCTCAGAAATCTCGTCGTTCATTTCTCCGATTTCAAAAAGATCGTTACCAATAATATTAAGGAGACGGCCACGATTAACCTTTTTCTTAAAACTATGGTCTACGGAGAGAATTTTATTAAAGAGCTTATCTTGGAGTTTGAGATAACAGTAGGAGACGTTCCAGCTATAGGTGCGCCAGTTTAAAAATAGAAAGAATCGATAAGCGACATAGATAACAGTATAAAGAATGATAGCGTGGACAGTGCCGGTAGTATCTTGCTCGGTAAGTTTATCAATTATTTGCGCAGCGATAAATGGGCGCATAACGTCTAAAATCTTATAGATAACCGAGGTGATAAAATTTGCAGAAAAAAGCCAAGGGTTCAGCTCGACCACCCTAAAGTAATCTTTGATATACTTTAGCTCCTCCCTAAACATCTTATGCTTATTTTAGCATAAAAAAGACCTCTTTTATAGAGGTCTTTTAGGTTAAATTAAGCGGTAAGGCGAGCGCGACACATAATACGACGGCGCTTCAAAACCTTCTGGGCATTTTTAGTGGCATTTCTCTTCATGAAGCCATGCTCAACTTTGCGCTGGCGCTTGTGTGGCTGATAAGTGCGTTTTGGCATAAATAATTCCTATTAGTTTTAAATTCTTAAAATCTTTGTTATAGTATAGCACTTTTTGCACAAAAAGCCAAGGAGTTTTCCACAATTTCCCCAGATTTG
>JAZRKC010000043.1:0-3915 GCA_045646155.1 Saccharimonas sp. (SeqCode) | reverse complement strand
AGACGAAGTAAACAGGGTTATATAATTAGCGAATGGTGTTTGCTATAGCTTCTACAACTCCATTATCAAATGGAGATGGGATTATTTTGTCATTTGTTGGATTTTGTACTAGGTTAGCTAGTGCTTCAGCTGCATTCAACTTATGTTGATCAGTTATCTTTTTAACTTTATTATCAAGCGCACCACGGAATACACCAGGAAACACAAGAGCATTATTTACCTGATTTGAAAAATCACTACGGCCAGTAGCTACTATTGCAGCTCCAGACTCTTTTGCTACATCTGGCATGATTTCTGGTGTAGGATTTGCTAGAGCAAAAATAATTGGATTTTTTGCCATAGTCTTTATCATGTCTGGAGTTAGAACATTTGGTCCAGAAACTCCTATAAATATATCAGCATCCTTTACTGCGTCCGATAAATCACCTGATAAATCATCACGCGTGTAATTTAATAAGTCTCTTTTTTCTTGGTTTAAATTAGTCAAGCTTGCATTTAGGATACCCTGACGATCTACTGCTATGATATTTTTTATCCCGTATAAGTGCAATAGTTTTATGATAGCAGTTCCTGCGGCACCGGCGCCTATGACTACTACTTTGGAATCTTCTAGCTTGCGGCCAGTCACTTTAGCTGAATTAATTAATCCGGCTAAAGTAACAATAGCCGTGCCGTGTTGATCATCATGAAAAACAGGTATGTCAAGTTCTTCTTTTAATCTATTTTCTATAGAAAAACATTTTGGAGCTGAAATATCTTCTAGATTGATTGCTCCGAAACTTGGCGCAATATTTTTTATTGTTTGAATAATATCATCTTCTGAATGCGCATTTAGTACTATGGGTACACTATCTATGTCTGCAAAATGCTTAAATAATAGAGATTTTCCCTCCATAACAGGCATAGCACCTTTTGGCCCAATATCTCCTAGCCCTAGAACAGCCGAACCGTCCGATATAACGGCAACTAGATTGTTTGTCCATGTGTATTTCGGTAATAGAGTTTCGTTGTTGGCTATCGCCATACTGACAGCACCGACGCCAGGGCTATAATATGCGCTTAGTTTATCGCGATCAATTGTTTCTGAATCTCGTAAATTGGTTGTAATTTTTCCGTGGTATTTTTCGTGCAACTCTAAGGCTAATTTATTGTAATCCATATAGTATATTATACGTTAATTTTATCTAAAAGACGTCTTGAAATATTATTACTTCTTTGTTAAAATTAATTACTGATTGTATATATAAATTATAAAGTGAGAACAAAATGAGTTTTGAACTGATTCAAAAGGTAAACAACGAGCAGAAAAAGAAGCAAGTTGTTGATGCACGTAGTGGAGATACTGTACGTGTTCATCAGAAGATAAAAGAAGGAAACAAGGAACGAATCCAGATTTTTGAAGGTGTAGTAATTCGTACAGATAACAAAAATCAACACACTAGCCGTATTACTGTACGCAAGATTGCTTCAGGCGTAGGTGTTGAAAAAAGTTTTCTACTTCATAGTCCATTAGTAGAGAAAATTGAAATTGTTCGTCGATCAAAAGTACGACGTAATTTCTTAAGCTTCTTGCGAAAGCGCAGCGGAAAATCAGCACGTTTGACAGCTGTAAAATTTGATCGTGAAGCAGTGAACTCTATTAAAGACGAGAACGCCGAAAAAGAAGAAGCTCGTATTAAGGAAGAAAAAGCTAAAATAGCTGAAGAAAAAGCAGCAAAAAAAGCAGAGGAAGAAGCTGAGCTAAAAGCAAAACAAGCTGAAGTAGAAGCTCGCCACGCTGAAAAATAGACTTTTTGAATAAAAAGCTGGCTATTTGGTCAGCTTTTTTATTTTGTGCTGAAACTTGATTTGATGTTTGAGTGTTTATATAATTTTTAATTATGTTAGTGGGTATTGATGAAGCTGGGCGCGGCCCATGGGCTGGGCCATTGGTATTTGGCGCTGTAGTGCTGGGTGGTGTAGAAATTGACGGCCTAGATGATAGTAAAAAATTAACAAAAAAGCGTCGAGAGCAATTGGAGATAGAGATAAAAGAAAAAGCTTTGTCCTATGGCATAGGATGGGTTAGTGCAAAGGAGCTGGACGATTTAGGCATGGTGCCAGCGTGCAGGCTAGCGTGCCGTCGCGCTCTTGAACAAATAAATGTGCCATATCATGAAATTATTATTGATGGCACTATAAATTTCCTATCTGACACAGGAAAGGGTAAATATGTAAAGACTATGCCAAAGGCAGACTCATTAATTCCAAGTGTTTCGGCGGCATCTATATTAGCGAAAGTTGCGCGCGACAATTATATGACGCAAATTAGCAATAAATATCCAGAGTATGGTTTTAGCTCTCACGCTGGATATGGTACTTCTAAACATCGCTTAGCAATAGAAAAACATGGAGTTACGCCCGAGCATAGATTAAGTTTTGCGCCGCTAAAAAAATATCAAACTATTGATAAAAACAATGAAACTATAACAAAAAATAAAAACACATTAAACCGCGATACTACGCGTAGTATCGGTGATAAAGGTGAGGATGCGGCTGTAGAATTCTTAAAAAGAGCTGGACATGTGATTATTGATAGAAATTGGCGTACTAAATGGTGTGAGATAGATATTATAAGTAAAAAAGATGAAAATATATATTTCATAGAGGTTAAATATAGAAAAAATGATAAAAGAGGTAGCGGCCTTGAGGCTATTACAAAACGTAAATTAGAGCAAATGACGTTTGCGGCTAATATGTTTTTGCAAAAGAATCATAGGTCAGAAAGCCCATTATTGACAGTAATAGCCGCAACAGGCAACCCGGCCGAAGTGGTTGACTATTTAGAGATTACATAAAGCTTTTTTGACAGCAGGAGTATCGCGTTCAATTAGCTCAATTTTACCTTTTAGATCACTTATACCCATATCTATTGCGCGAACTAGAGATTGATCATTTCTCATCGGCAAAAAGAATTCTTTGTATTCCTCTAGCTGAGTACGATCAACTAGTAATCGAGCTGTATATCTAGGGAAGTATTCATGACTTTTGTCTCCAGAAAATTGCTCTTCTATCCAATCCCAGTGTGAGCGTAGCCATTTCCAGGTTGCTTCACGACTGAATTTATTTTGTAACATATATACATACCAACTAATGACATCTTGACTACGTACAATTTTGGTATGTATTAACATAGAAAGTAAGCCATCTATTACTTTAGTATCTCTCGAAGCGCAGACTGCTTTTGCTATATCTGCACGAAGTTCTGTAGATGGAGTGTCTCTGTAGATATTTAATAATTTTTTGACAATATCATTAGGTTTGTCTGTAAATTTTATTTTTGTAGCCAAAATGTGTGAACGAAGCTCTGGATTTATATTGTCGATTGTAGTATTGTCGTATGTATTTATAGCATGTTTAATGACATCAGCATCTTCCGAATATAGCATGCAACTAATTATAGATGTACGTAATTCTATATCATCTTCGCTGTCATTTTTGCTAACATCCCAACCTAATCTATCATAAAGTGGTTTAGCGAGCTTATTTACTATTTTTTTGAGATTATTTTCAGCAGACTTATCGTTTTGAACGAATTTCTTTAAGTCAGATATTATATCAAGCATAATCGACCATACATTGCGATCAGTTTCTTTATCCATAATGTTTAATAATTCTACTAGTGACGCGCTAGAAATCACTCCTCCGCGTGCTAATAGTGATTGCTCTAATAAAAACTTAGCTCGCTCTAATGGCGATAGCTTATTATCGTTTATATCTTGGATAATTCTTTTTCGTAATTCATCGTCATAATGAACTATAAAATGCCCATTTCCGTGAACATTTAGGTAGACGCTTTCTTTTGAACCAAAAGGAATTTCTAATTCGCTTTCGGTCATTATATCAGGAGCTCCCTGGATATTACTATCTATAGGT
>JAZRKC010000042.1:0-2539 GCA_045646155.1 Saccharimonas sp. (SeqCode) | reverse complement strand
TTATTCGAATAAATGATTGCTTTAAATTGTTGGGGTTTAGCGGACGTTTATGGGTTATGAAATAGTTGAAAATTATTTCATAAACCGTTTGGTGGGTGATATAGGATTCGAACCTATCACCTCCACAACGTCAATGTGGCGCTCTAGCCAAATGAGCTAATCACCCAAACTGTTTTTAGATTAACAGAGATATTGTAATTTTGCAAGATAGAGATAATTTGATATTATATAGGTGAATAGAGATAGAGCGTAACGAACTCTTGAATTCCGTTGACGCGGTCGCGAGTGTACGATAACATAGGCGGCAATAGTAATAGCCAAGGTGGAACCTCCTGCTAGTCGGGACCGAGGCACGCACGTAAAAGCTACGTTATTGCGTGTTTTTTATTTTAAAAAGGAGGATGTATGAACAAAGAAGATTTGCATGCTATGAGACATAGCTTAGCTCATATTACCGCACAAGCTGTTCGAAGGTTGTGGCCACACGCAAAATTTGGCGTTGGTCCGGTTGTAGAAAATGGCTATTATTACGATATAGACCTCGGTGAAGTAAAAATATCGGAAAGTGATTTTGATAGGATAGAAAAAGAGATGCGGGATATTATTAATAGTGATGTTCCGTTTATTCGCGAAGAAAAGCCTATAGACGAAGCGATTCAGTGGGCTAAAGATAATAACCAGCCGTACAAAGTTGAGCTTTTGAATGATTTGAAGCGATCTGGTACCACTGAGGTAAAAGATATTGATCCAGAGGAGCTCGGGCTGTCTAGTGAAGATAGTAAGATAGAAACAGTTTCATTCTTTAGTAATGGCGATTTTACAGATTTATGTAGAGGACCTCATGTAAGTAGCACGGGCAAAGTGGGGGCTTTTAAACTGACGCGAGTCGCTGGAGCATATTGGAGAGGTAAGGAAACTAATCCTCAGATGCAACGCCTATATGGAGTTTCTTTTGAGACTGAAAAGGAATTAGATGATTACTTAAACATGATGGAAGAAGCAAAGAATCGTGACCATCGTAAGCTAGGTAGGGAATTAGATTTATACACTACGTCAAATTTAGTAGGGGCTGGTTTGCCATTATTCACCCCACGAGGAACGATACTGAGAGATGTGTTGGCTAAGTATTCAAATCAGTTGCGTCAAAAATATGGATTTTCAAAGGTTTTTACTCCTCATATAACAAAAAAAGATTTATACGAAACGTCTGGACATTGGGCAAAGTTTGGAGATGAATTATTTTTGGTTGTTAGTCAAGAAACTAGCGACAAGATGGCTCTAAAGCCTATGAACTGTCCTCACCATACTCAGATTTTCGCTTCAAAGCCTAGGAGTTATCGCGATCTTCCTGTCAGATACTTGGAGACAACTACTGATTATAGAGATGAGAAAACAGGTGAGCTTGGCGGATTAAATAGGGTTCGCTCATTAACACAAGACGATAGTCATGTGTTTTGTAGTCTAGACCAGATAGAGCAGGAGATAGACAATTTACTTTCTAGTGCTAACGAATTATATAAAACTATAGACATGAAGCTTAGAGTTCGCTTGAGCTATAGGGATGATAGCGACGGATATTTAGGCGATATCGATTTATGGAAACGTGCACAAGACCAACTAAAAAATGCTGTGATTAACAACAACATTGAATATTTCGAGCAAGAAGGTGAGGCGGCTTTCTATGGTCCAAAGATAGATTTTATGGCGACCGATGCAATAGGAAGAGAGCACCAAGTTGCAACTGTACAATTGGATTTTGTCCAACCTACTAGATTCGGACTTAAATATACAGACAAGGGTGGAGCTTATAATACTCCAGTTATGATACACTGTGCTTTGTTAGGTTCCATCGAAAGGTTCTTGTCGGTATTTATTGAGCATACTAGTGGATGGTTTCCATTTTGGTCAGCTCCGGAGCAGATTAGGATTTTAACGATAAATGATTCCGTAAAAGATTACGTAGATGAAATAAGTGCAATCTTGGACGATATTGTATTGATGTCTCCAGTTAGATACAACGAAATTAGGTATACAATAGATGATAAGCGTGACAATCTAGGTAAGAAGATTCGCGAAGCTATATCGTATAAAATTCCAGTTCAGATTATTGTTGGACCAAAGGATGCTGAATCTAGAAAAATAAGTATTCGTACTAGAAATGGTGAATCGGAAATAGGAATTGACGACTTAGCGGATTATATTAAGTCTATTGAATAAAAATGAGTTGCAATTATCCATTGGTAGTTATTGTAGGCCCAACGGCTAGCGGCAAGACTAAACTTGCTATTGAGCTTGCAAAGAAACATAACGGAGAAATTATATCGGCGGATTCTAGAGCTATATATAAAGGACTAGACATAGGAACTGCCAAGCCTACAATAGAAGAAATGGATGGAATTGTTCATTATGGTATTGATATAGTTGACCCTGGTGTACGATTTACTGCTTTTGATTTTAAAAAATATGCTAATGAAAAAATAGACGAAATACGCAAAAGAAACAAAGTTCCATTCTTAGTCGGAGGCACCGGGCTTTATGT
>JAZRKC010000041.1:0-4741 GCA_045646155.1 Saccharimonas sp. (SeqCode) | reverse complement strand
AAGTTTATAAAGCTAGACGAGCAAACAAAAGATTTCTATGATTCTGCCGCCGAAAAACTAAAACTAAGCACACGAAGCTATTTTAAAATACTTCGCGTTGCTAGAACTATCGCTGATCTAGAATCTTGCGCCCATATATCAAAGGCACACCTAGCAGAAGCATTGCAATATAGACAATTATCTTGATATTGATAAAATATAATCAATCTGTTAGAATATTCTTTGAGTAATCGCAAAAATTAAGCAACTCAATAAAGGAGAGTAGCATCAATCACTCAATTAAAATCAACGAAGCAATTCGTGCAAAAGAACTTCGTGTTATAGGTCAAGACGGAGAGCAATTAGGCATCATGTCTATACAGGATGCCCTGAAAGAAGCTGAGAAAGCTGGAGTAGATTTGGTAGAAATATCACCAAATGCAAATCCACCCGTAGCTAAAATAATCGACTGGGGTAAATACCAATACCAGAAGATGAAAGAACAGCAAAAAAATCGCCGCAATAACAAAGCTTCTGAATTGAAGCAGATGCGATTTGGTCTAAAGATTAGTGCGAACGATCTAGAAATTAAGTTGCGAAAAATCAGGTCATTTCTCGACAGCGGAAATAAAGTAAAAATACTTATATTTTTTAGAGGTCGAGAGATAGCACACCGCGAGCTAGGATACGAATTAATCGATAAAATCGTATCTGAGCTAGAAAATGAAGCGATACTCGAGCAAAAACCAGTGATGTCAGGTAGAAACCTGAGCATCGTAATAAGGAGGAAGTAAATGCCTAAAATGAAGACCCATAAGGGCACTGCTAAGCGTATTAAGCTAACCAGTACCGGCAAACTTACCCGACGTCGCGCATTCGGGAACCATATGCTTTCAAAAAAAAGCAAATCGCGCAAACGAAATATTAATACCCCAGCTACAGTCAAAGGTAGTATGGCAAAAAATATTAAACGAGCGTTAGGAGTCTAATAAATGAGAGTAAAAAGAGGTGTTCCAGCACGCGCTAAACATAATAAGATTCTAAAAGCTGCAAAAGGAATGCAACATAGCCGTACTCGCAGCTACCGTTTAGCAAAACAAGCTGTGATAAGAGCTTTGCAATACGCCTACAGAGATAGGCGCAACAAAAAACGCGACCTACGTAGCTTATGGATTACACGTATCAACGCAGCTGCCAGAGAAAACGGCACTACTTACGGTAAATTTATATCAGATTTAAAAAAATCTAATATAGCGCTAGATCGTAAAGTACTAGCAGACCTAGCAGTAAATGATCCAAAAGCCTTTAGTGACATTGTCAAAAGCGTAAGTAAGTAATAATATAGCACTTTATTAAAATAAGCCCTACAATAAGGGCTTATTTTAATATACATAATCATAGTCTATCCGTAAGCCGGGTTCTGTTACGATAGTCATCTATCTAGGTATGATATTGCTATCATACTCAAGCGGATAGCGACTTTGCGAGTGGGTCACTCTTTTGCAAAGTCTCCTTGCAGCCGACAGGGTTTACCTCTCAATTATGTTACCATAATTGACTGTGAGCTCTTACCTCACTCCTTTCACCCTTACCGTCAGTCACCCTAAAAGGTTTGAGACGGCGGTATAAGTTTCTGTGGCACTTTCCCTAGAGTCTCCTCTGGCCGCCGTTAGCGGCTGTCGCGACCCTACACTGCCCGGACTTTCCTCTAGTTATAAACTAGCGACTATCCGATAGACTACCTAATAAGTATATCAAAAAAGCCTCATTAAGTCGACGCTGATATTCCCTCGCTGATGCAAAGGCGGTTCTCTCACATTATTTCCACGGAAATAATAAATATCGAGATCCAATCAATATGATGTTAGGAAAATCATATACGTCTATTAAGAGGCTACTTTATATTATACTACAACCAAGCAAACAATATATTAAATAAATTATATGATATCTCTATCATAAATGATATATACGTTGTTATCACAGGGCTAGCTACCATAACTATCAAAAATATAAACATTGCACCATAGGCTTCAATATACTCCAAAATTCTACGCATAAAATCAGGGGCAATAGCATACAAAACCCGCGAACCATCTAATGGCGGTATCGGTAATAAATTAAAGGCAAAGAATCCTAAGTTTACAGATATGATTAGAGACACTACACTGCCCAAAAAATCAGCTTCTGACATATTAAACAATTTGAACAGCGCAAAAAATACCATTGCAAGCAAAAAATTAGTTAACGGACCAGCAATACTCAATATCGCAATCCCTACCTCACCATACTTAACATTATTAGGATTAAATGGCACAGGTTTAGCTCCTCCGAATATAGGCATAGCAGCGCCAGTGGTCATATTTATAATAGCTATGCTAACTGGCAATAATATCGTCATAAACGGATCTATGTGGTGTATAGGATTAAATGATAATCTACCTAACATCTTGGCAGTATCATCGCCTAATAAATAAGCGACATATCCATGCGCTAATTCATGCAACATCATAGATATCAATATAATGACTACTATCAAGCATATATACGCAACTAACATATCCCTATTGTATCATGTCGCTATTGACTTTACACGTATATTAACGTATACTGAAACAGATTGATAAATTATTAAAAGTGGAAGTAAATATATGGCATCACGTTGCGAACTTACCGGTAAAGGTAAACAATTTGGACATAACGTCAGCTTCTCCCTACGACGCACTAAGCGCGTATTTAAACCAAATTTGCAGAAAAAGACGTTTGATATAGACGGACAAAAAGTCACTATGAATCTTTCAACTCAAGCAATACGCACGTTGAAGAAAAAAGGTATTATCGCCAAAACCGGAAAATAATTAAAATCACCTCTTAAACGAGGTGATTTTTATTAACAATATCTTATTATTAACTTCTAGCTATAGTATAGATTGTTAAATTATCTGGAAGAGATACTGTCGATTTGACCTTTAATTTAGGTGTTTTTTCTTCTGGAACACTCAATGTTTTAACAAAAATATCTACATTCTCCTGCGGAACCTCATACGACAGTCCGCTATCACTATAATGTACAGGTATAACAACCTTTGGATCTATAGATCTGACTAATGCAGACGCATCAGTAGCATCAAGAGTATAGCCTCCCCCACCAACAGGGATTATTAATATATCAACAACACCTATATTTTCTAATTGATCATCAGTCAATTTGGGTGCAATATTACCAATTAATCCTATCCTAGTATCTCCACATTCAATACGATAAATGATAGCTTTCTTCTCATCTTCTACGGGATCTATGTGACGCTGAGCAGCTATACCTTTTATAGTAAATTCCCCCACCTCATATTCACCTGGGCTACAAATAGTAACACTAGCTTCGCTATCATCTATCATCAGTCTATCATCAGTCGCCAGCTGAACTCCATCGCGTATTTTTCTATCCTTTAATCCGTAAATTGATGTTTTTGGATCTATAAATAATATTGTCTTCTTTGTAGAAATAGTTACTGCATTACCGCCATTGTATTCAATCTCGAACATTCAGCCTCTCCTATTCTTTATTTATTATCTTATCTTCATCTACCAATATTTCATGCACTGTATTTATGATAGAATATATAAACTTATCACGTATACTAAATCTATAATAAAATTCATCGTATGACATATTAGTATACGTTATCTCATGCCCTACGTCACTTTCTATACTAGCAACGAGTTTTGAAGCGTTTTTATCAGAAACATTACCAGCAATAAATAAATCTATCTCACTAGCAGACCCAGGTACTAAAGCGCCCGCTAAAATAACAATTCTCGCGCCTTGAATCTTTTTTGCCGCACTATACCACGAAGGGTGACTATCAGAGTTAGCGACAACCTTTCTATTTTCTACTGTACGCGTATTATTATCTGAAAATATCTCCCTAAATGGAATGTAATAATCGTATTTATTGTTAACTTCATAGAATAGCTTATTGTCTTTACTTAAACTAGTTATAATACCTACATCCGACATATTCGCTAGCTCACGACGAACCGAATTAATCTGTTCATCTACTAATCTAGTTATCTCTCTTACATAAAAAGATTTGCCTGGATTATTTAAAAACAAATGAAGCAATTTTACCCTTGTTTTCGATCCAAACAAAGCATCTATCATTTTATTTTCCGTTTTTGTCATATTACCTCTATATTTTATCATGCGTGAATAATTTTTATCAACTCATGATCAATATATTTGTACGCCTCATCTATACTCATCCACTTTATATTTTTATTACGCCTCAACCAAGTTAACTGGCGCTTAGCCAATCTCCAATCTAGTGCTATAAATCTTTTCTTCATATCATCAAGCGACATATTACCCGCAATAT
The DNA here is from genome assembly GCA_045646155.1 of Saccharimonas sp. (SeqCode). GTDB lineage: Bacteria > Patescibacteriota > Saccharimonadia > Saccharimonadales > Saccharimonadaceae > Saccharimonas. The sequence continues at coordinate 386 of JAZRKC010000041.1, read as the reverse complement.
GTTCTTTTATCAGCGGGTATATATTGCCTGTCATAGCTTCATTATTCCATCCATACTTCTCTGCTACAGCAATAGCCTCTTCTATAACACCTGATGTAAAAAAGTCATCAGAACGTTTTTCTATTCTCTCTCGCAACATTTCTTTGTCTGTAGATATACCTACAATAATCACATTATTTATTAATGTTGTATTTTTTATTTGTTCATCACCTCTTAGGATAGTGCTTATTAAGTGTCTTTTATTCTGTTGATTTTTTGGCAACGTTAAATCGCTACTTTGAATCTTTTCTATAAGTTGTTTTTTTGTCAGCTTTTCTAATTCTTCTCTTCGTTCTAAATCATTAGATCGTTCCGAAAAAGAAAAGTCATATAGTACAGCATCTACA
>JAZRKC010000040.1:0-10385 GCA_045646155.1 Saccharimonas sp. (SeqCode) | reverse complement strand
ATCCTTTGCTTCAGCACGAGCTTCCGTTAGCATAGTATCGATTTTGCTTTCTGCAGTAGCTGCTTTTTCTTCTGCTATTTTGGCCGCCTTGTACGCAGCGTTAACTTCTTCGTCATGTTTATCTAACATAGACAACAAGGCTGGATACACGTACTTTTTTAGGAACCATAGCAATATTAGAAACGCTATAGTTTGCAAAAGAAGCATCTTCCAATCAATACCAAGCGAAACAAACATATCAGCTTTTTCTGATGTCGCCTCTGTATTAGCAAAATAGGTTAGTATATGCTTCACAATCACAACCTACAAATTACATAACTTTGCCGACGATAGCAGCAACAAAACCGATAATCGCGATAGCATCAATAAATGAAATACCAAGAATCATCATAGTACGCAAATCATTGATTTTTTCAGGATTGCGTCCAGCTGCGTTCATAGCAGCACCACCGACGATAGCACAACCTATTGACGCAAAAGCTGCTGGGATTGCGTATGTAAGTGCAAAAGCTAATTGTTCCATTATTTTACTCCTTTTTATAAATTATTTTGTTAACTATATTATTTCATCCTCTCGCGGCCACTTTATGGTGATCGTTATCTGGATGCGAATCTTCAGCGCCCTCAGAATGGTGGGCGAGACCTAATGAAATAAATACGGTCGAAAGCATAAAGAACACATAAGCTTGTATTCCACCAATAAACAACTCGAATATATAGAACGGCTGCAATGCTACTGGTGATATAAATTGAGTCAATACTCCGACAACTACAAGCAAAACTTCACCAGCCAAAACATTACCGAACAAGCGGAAAGATAAGCCTAACAATCTAGAACCTTCTGCCAGAATCTCGAGTATGCCTACAAATGAACCAATCGGATCTTTAAGCGGATTTACTAAATATCTACCAGCGTTACCGAACACACCTAAATATTTAATAGCATATAATTGCGCCGCTATAATTGTAACTATAGCTAAGCCAAATGTCATGTTCAAATCCGCAACACCGCCACGAAAAATAGGAGTGTGAGCGTGTCCATCTTGCAAATATATAGGACCGACAATAGGCAGGATACCTAGGTAATATTGTGCTATAACGAAAAAGAATATAGTTATAGTCAGAGGTGCAACGCGTCGTGCCCATTTTTCTTCTGGGATAACTTGTTTTACAATTTCGTATAAAGTTTTGAAAACAAAGAATATAAGTCGCGTCAAAAAGTTATGTTTCTTTTTTCCTAATACAGCTGCTTTCGTGCGTAGCATAGCCCACACAAGAAAAACTAAACCAAAAAAACCCAATACATGAGAATTAGTAACAGGAAATCCAGCTAACTCGAATAATTTCTCAGATTTAACAGAAATATGCATAGCTGATGACGCAAATAGATACATCAATTATTCCTTTCGTGCCATTTTGTATTGTCTATATACGAGTAGTCCAGCAAACAGGAAGCCGATAATTATAAAGACTAGCATAAGCCATGGCTTGGTAGACAACTTTGTGTCTAGCCATACCCCAAACAACGTAAAACCTATCGTTGGAATAAACATTCGCCAAGTTGTATCTGCCATTAAACCGAAAAGAGATTTCGCCATATTAACAGAATCATCTTTGGGGGTATTTTTGAGATTTGACCTGTCGCTTTCCTGTAACAGTTTACTCATACACATATAGTGTAGCAAGTTTATTTATTTTTTAAAAGAGAGAAAATTAGTATAATTACTCATATGCCTAGAAAAAACAAAACCATACGTCACGAACGCTACGACGCAAGCTCTTTTCGTGCACCGCAGAAAAGGCGGTTTAATAGCAAACAAGAGGCAAAAAACGCAATTATAGAACTTCAAAAATATAATTTGGACTTAAAATTGTACGTATATCAATCTCCTATAGACGGGGGATGGTATTTAACTAGTAAAGAACATTAGGATAAAAGCCACTAACTATATCTGAACAATTTTTCCACCGATTTTTTCCCTGAAATAATTATCGTGACTAACATACAAAATCGCACCGCTATATCGCTCTAGGGCGTTTTCTAGCTCTTCTATACTAGGTAAATCTAAATGATTTGTTGGCTCGTCTAAAATCAATAGCTGAGGATTATTTGCTAGCATACTGATAATTTGTAATCGAGCTCTTTGTCCTCCAGACAATTTGTCTACTATAATGTCAGCATCTTCGTCGGCAAATAAATAATCTCCCATAAGTTGCCGAATTTTTGTATAGTTTATAGTTAAACCTTTTTCTAAATAAATCTTTTCGATTGCCTCTGCTAATGACAACGGCAGGTAATTTTTGTCTATTTCTTGCTCATAAACTCCAATATTTATATGCGAATCAACATAAACATCACCGTCAAATATGGTTATATCGTGACTATATTTATTGTCTGCGTGATTGAGCAGAGTTTTGATAATCGTAGATTTACCGGCTCCATTTCTACCACGTATTTCTATCACTTCGCCTTCCCGTAAATCAATATTGATGTTTTCAAATAATAGATTGTCGCCGTAGCCTAAAGCCAAATTACACACATCAACCAACTTTCGTTGCGAACGCATCGAGCCGTCGCGCATATTTAAAGAAATATTTTTTGCTTTGTATTTATCGTAACGATTCGCCACTCGATAATCCAATTGGCTAACGTTGTCACGATCTATCCAAAAAGTAGGCTTTTTGATTGCTTCTATTTTTTCTAGCTCCGCTTGAGCTTGTAATTCGCGCCGCTTGAATTGTTTTATTGTATCTGGGTCGCGTGCTTTTTCTTTGTATCGTCTGAATTGCAAGACTTTTTCTTTTAGATTAGATATCTGACGTTCTATATTTTCATATTCCATCATAGCGTTTCCTGTCAAAAACGCATTTTGTTTCAGATATGTGTCGTAATTTCCTTTGTAGCTAATAGTTTTGCCGTCCTTGAATTCAATTATTCTATCGACGTTTTTCAATACATCGCGATCATGCGTGATTACGAGCATAGCTTCGCGAGCATTTTGCATCCAATCAATAAATTGTTGCTTAGCTATATAGTCCATATGATTAGTCGGCTCGTCTATCAACGCCAAATCAGCGTCAGCGTGCATAACTTTCACGATTTCCACCAAACGTTTCTGCCCGCCCGACAGAGAGCCTATTGTACGAGATTCTATATCAAAAAGCTGGAACTTTTTTAGTTCTTCTATTACTAACTCTTCTATCTGATAAAAACCTTTTTGACCAAAACGATCAAGCGCTTGTGTATATTCTTCTATCTTTTTAATGTCATCACCCATAGTTAATGGGTAGTTATCTATAATGTTTTTTAAATGAGAATATTCAGGAAGACCACTTAAAATATATTCCATCACAGTGCGCTCAAATTGGCCATGATGCTCCTGAAGAGTAGAGGCCGCAATAGTGCCTTTTCTGAAAATTATTTCACCAATATAGTCTGAATCAACTCCCGCCAAAATACCAAAAAGAGTTGATTTACCGACACCATTTCTACCGATTAGGCCAACTTTTTCACCATCATCAACATTAATCTTGACGTCTGTCATCAAGTTTTTGGGACCAAAAGATTTCTCAACAATGTTAGCGTTTAGTATCATCAAAATAATTATACCATCATTGCAAGTATAAATAGATTGACGAAATCTGTTATAATGCTTTTATATGACAAAAAAATCATCTAGTAAAAACAACAAAACGTCAGCTCAGATAATCAATCGCCGAGCTCGCTTTGATTATGAACTAGGTGAGGAAATCGTCGCTGGAATATCGTTAAACGGCCAAGAAGTCAGAGCAGTGCGAGATAATCGCGTCAATCTAAAAGGTGCATACGTCACCATAAGAAATGACGAATTATGGCTAAATAACGCTAGTTTTAGCATCAAAATAAACGAACGAGGTAACCCAAACTTACATAGTGTAGATACTCGTGCCAGAAAGTTGCTTGTACATAGAAAACAACTTAAACAATTATCAGTCTGCAAAAACGACGGTATGACAATAGTTCCGGTCAAAATACTGCCAAAAGGCAAATACATAAAAGTTGTCATATCTATAGGAAAAGGAAAAAAACGTTGGGACAAAAGAGAATCAATAAAACGTCGCGACCTAAACCGTGAACATCAAAAATCAATCAAAATGCATATATGAAAAACTTCGTCAAAAAAATATCAAATATCGACATTAATTATTGGATTTATAACCCGGAAGCTACGAACACTATTGTATTAATCCACGGATTCACAGGCAATTACGAGGGGTTTCAGTATATAGTGCCATTATTGGCTAATATACGTATAATTATACCAGATTTACCTGGTTTTGGCAATAGCGGTATGCCTCCGATAGAGAACTGGACGATAGACGGTCTGGCAAAAATTGCAAACGATTTTGTATCATCTCTAGATTTGAAAACACCGCCCGATATATTAGGTCATTCTATGGGCGGATTGGTTGTAAGTAGTATGATTGATCAAAATCCTAATCTATATAACAAAGTAATTTTGATTAGTCCTGTGCCATCAGCTATTACTTTTCCAGATTCACGATACTTAGGTTCATTATTAGGTGCACTACAGTATCGCTTGGCTTGCAATCTAGATAAAACCGGCGATAAATTATTGAAAAGCAAGACAATTTCTCGTGTATTAACAAAAACTTTATTAAAAACAAAAGACAAAGAACGTCGCAAAGAAATATATCAACACCATTTCAAAAATCTAGACAATATATCTGATGTAGAATTTTATAGAGAGCTTTATCACGATTTTAACAAAAAAGGGTCCATCGACTACGCAAGCACCTTAAAAACAAAAAAGATTTTGCTAATATCCGGAAATCGCGATTCTATAACGCCTCTCAAATATATGAAAAATTTTGCTGATGCCATAAATCCAGATAAATTCATAATCATAAAAGGAGTAGGGCACTTAATCCACTACGAAAAAGCTCCAGAAGCATCTGAAGCTATTCGAGAGTTCTTGTCTGATTAACTTTGATTATTCTTCTTCGTCTGTATCTGTATCACTACGACCAAGCTTCATAAACTCCAAGAAATCGCTTTCTCGTATCTTGTCACGCCAATCAACTGGACGAGATTCGATTTCAGCCTTTTTCTTGAGTATCATTTCATCGTACAACTCTACAAATCTATCTAGGGTATTCGATAAATCATGAGTTTTTGCAATAGCCAAACTTTCATTAGCGAATTTGTCATGCAATTCATCATTATCTAGAATTTTCTTGATATTTTGTGCTGCAACATTGTAGTCATCAAGAGGGAATAAGTAACCATTCTCTCCATCATGGCATAACTCACTTAGTGCTCCGGCGCTAACTGCAACAATTGGCTGAGCACTAGCCATAGCTTCTAGGGCGGCGATACACTGCAATTCAGCAGGAGAAGCGACCGCAAATAAACGCCCAACTCTATGTAGATCTGCTTTATCCTCTTCTGGTACGCGCCCTGTAAACGTCACATGTTCATCAATACCTAAATCCTTAGTAATCTGTTTTTCGTTCTCTAGATCAACTCCAGAACCGACAATCATCATATGTGTATCATTCGTCTTTAGGATTTCGCGCATAGCTTTTAGTAGAACCCAAACATGTTTTTCAGCGTCTAATCGCCCTAGATATGTAATTATCGGCTTGTCAGTCGGTAATTTATACTTGTCATAAATATAATCAGCGACATCACCAGGTGTAAACGCCTGCAAATTTATTCCATTAGATATAATTCTTATTGGCTTGGTGATTTTATCGACGTGTTTACCAAAGCCATCAATGCCAGATTGAGTTGGAGATGTGATAATATCTGATTTATCATGAAACCTTCGCCCAAAATCCGCCAACATATAATTTATTGGTCTAGAAAATGCTCGCAATTTACTCAAATTATCCATAAGATTCTCTGGCATAGCATGCGATGTAGAAACTAAAGGAATATCATAACGACGGCCAATCATCATAGCGGCCTGTCCTATACCGAGAGGCATTTGATTGTGTATTATGTCTGGTTTGAAATCTTTTATTATTTTGCGAACTTCAACCTGAGGAGTTAGACAAATTCGAATGTTCTGATAAAAAGGAAATATTACTGAGCGGACACGATAAATTGTAACGCCCTTGTCATCTTCTATGTATTTTTTGCCAGTTTGGCTTGGCGCAACAACAACCACTTCGTGACCTAAGTTAGATAATCCTTGTGCTAAATTATAAGTAAAAGTTGCGACACCGTTTATGACTGGCGGATATAAATCAGATGTAATCAAGATTTTCATAAATATATTATAGCATCACTGTTATAATTATGTTTATGATACGTATAATATACGATGCACGATGGATACCTACTAATGACAAATTTGACGGAATAGGTCGTTATTCGACTGAGCTAGCGAAAGAATTAGCAAAAAAGCCTAATATTGATTTGATTTGGCTTATTCATAATAAAAAACAGCTAGAAAAATTACCAAAAAAACAATATATCATAGCAAATAAACCACAAAATGCTATAGCTGAATTATTTTTAGCTCACAAATTAAATAAATTTAATCCAGACATCGTATATTCACCGTTTTTTATGATGGGCTCATTGGGTAAAAAATACAAATTAATTTTAACAATCCATGATTTGATTTATTTTCATCACAAAACGCCTCCTCATTGGCTAGCACCTCACATTCGTTTAGGTTGGCGTATATACTATAGTTCGAAATGGCCAATGCGATACACTCTAAATCGCGCTGACGCTATAGCTACGGTTAGCGATACTGCTAAAAACGAGATTATTAATTGGAATATGACAAAAAAATCCGTCACAACTATACCAAACGCAGTTTCAGAACAATTTAAATGCACACGCGATAAGAATCTTCATTTTAAATCAAACGACATATTATATATGGGAGCATTCACTCAATACAAAAACGTAGAATTATTAATAAACGCCCTGACTTTTTTGCCGGAAATCAATCTACATTTACTATCACGCATTCCAGAATCTAGAAAAAACGAGCTATCGCAACTAGCACAAGATTTAAAAGTCTCTAAAAGGGTAATTACTCATAATGGTGTAAGCGATTCAGAGTACAAGGATTTATTATCAAATTGCCGATGCCTTGTTACCGCCAGCAGGCTAGAAGGATTTGGTCTACCTATTATTGAAGCGCAACTCAACGGCACACCAGTAGCCTGCAGTAATATACCTATATTCAAAGAAGTAGCGGGCGATTCTGCAATATTTTTTAACGCAAATAACGCACGCGATTGCGCCAATGCAATAGAAAACCTCTCTGATAAATCAGTTAACGAAAAAATCATAAAACTCGGTTATGAAAATGCTAGTCGATATAGCTGGAAAAACAGCGCTGACAAAGCCATAGAGCTATGCAGCACTATTTGTGCTACAAATTCCAATCGTTTATAGATAACTTAGTTTATAATAGTACCGACATTTTCACCCATAGCAACTCTAGCGATATTTCTATCTGTCAATAAATCGCAGATTATTATTGGTATTTTTTGCTCCATAGCCAAACCAAGTGCAGCTTTGTCCATGACGGCTATTTTGTCATTCGCTACAGCCTGCTCATAAGATAGTCTGTCAAACTTTTCAGCAGATTCATCAATAGTCGGGTCAGCACTATAAACACCGTCGACTTTTGTAGCTTTTATAACTAAATCGCAAGATAGCTCTAGTGCCAAATCAACAGCAGCTGTATCCGTAGTTAAGAAAGGTCTACCAGTTCCACCAGCAACAATAACTACACGACCTTTTTCTAAATGACTAATCGCTCGCCTATGAGTAAATTGATCTAAAATTTGATCAGCTGTGATATTACTCAAAGCTCTCGCTTGTAATTTTTCAGAATTAAAGACATCGGCTAAAGTTAATGCATTTATCATAGTAGCCAACATACCAACGTAATCAGCAGTTATGCGTCTAATTTTTTCATTTACCAGCTGAGAACCGCGCGCATAATTACCGCCACCGACCATAACAATGACTTCAGTTCCATTAGCAACTACCTCTTTAATTTGATTCGCAATCCAAGACGCTCTCTGGCTATCAAATCCGCCATTTTGATTGCCTTGTAATTGTTCTCCGGAAAGTTTAATAAGAATTCTTTTATACATAATAATAGTATACCATCAGAAATGTATCTTTTATCAAATGAAAAAGTCCGCCTGTATAAAAACAAGCGGACTAAACCAGTCCTCTATTTGGAATCATCATCGTAGTCGAAATCATCACAAGAGAAATGGTGAAGCGTCTTTGCGCCAAATACGCAAGGCTTAGCTAGAGTACCTTGATTTACACGCCTCCACAAGAAAGGTAGGTACATGTTGTCTCCATAACGCGTACGTTCCATCATCAAGAAACTGCCGTCAGGATTAACTATCTTGGCGTTTACTGTATTTTTCATATAAACATACGCGCCTTTTTTGATGGTAAATCGAAAATTTTCTTTCCGAAAACTACCAGTTTTTGGAAAGAACTCTAGCTCTATATTATCCTCATCAACAATAAGCTCCATTTTGCGCTCACCTTGTTTTCTCAAGAACAAAAGCGTGCTGACTATTTCATAAAAAATAGATGCGCCTTCATTTTCAAAAAGCGTATTAGATCTATTTACACGTTTCTGCTCATCAGAAATACGTCCTCCAATATATTTCGATCTCATTGGTACAGTTTGCATTCGCAATACCACGATTCTTTCTCCTGTCTTGTAAAGGTGCTGGATACATTTACTATAGAATATCTAATATACTTTGTCTATAATATAGCTCATGAAGCTATATTCTTGGAATGTAAATGGTATTCGTTCTGTCTTGAATAAAGGGGATTTTCAAAAATTCATAGACGCGAAAAACCCAGATATATTGTGTCTGCAAGAGACAAAAGCGCAGTGTGAACAAGTACTCTTAGATTTACCTCAATACTCCAAGCATTTTTTTAGTGCAGAAAAGAAGGGATATGCAGGCACTGCGATATTTAGCAAAACACCTGCTATACAATATATAGACGGATTTCCTGATGATATTATTGAAAAATTCAATATCAAGCCAGATAAATATGGTAATCCAAATAATGAAGGTAGAATTATAGCTGCTGAATTTGATGATTTTTGGATTGTAAATTGCTATACACCAAACAGCAAAGGTGATTTAAGTAGGCTAGATTTACGTCACAAGCAATGGGACAAAGCATGTCTAGCATATATACAAAATTTAGAAAAAACAAAACCTGTCCTATATTGCGGAGATATGAATGTAGCCCATAACGAGATTGACCTAAAAAATCCAAAATCAAACATCGGTAAACATGGCTTTACTTACGAAGAGCGCGAGGGATTTCAAAATTACCTAGATGCCGGATTTATAGATATATTCAGAAAAGAAAATCCAGACAAAACCGATGCTTATACATGGTGGACGCATTGGGCAAATTCACGCGCGCGCAATGTCGGTTGGCGAATTGACTATTGGCTAATATCAAAAAACATAATAAGCCATATCAAAAATCCACAAATTCATCCCGACGTATTTGGAAGTGACCATTGTCCAGTGAGCATAGAGTACATAAAATAAAGCAAAGTTATGAATCAATATAGTTATTGGAAACAACAGAGTATAGATAAACCTTTTTCTCCTGATTTCGAATGGAACAAACCAGAACAACGCTCGCAACGCGGAAAATTAGCTATCATCGGAGGAAATAAATTAGGTTTTTCTGGCATAGCAGAAAGCTTTAGTGTAGCGATGAAATCTGGTGCAGGAGAAGTAAAAATACTACTACCAGATTCACTTCGCTCTATAATTCCAAAAACTATGCCAGATGTAAATTTCACAAGTAGCACGACAATAGGAAGTTTCAGTAAAGATTCTTATCGCGACATGCTAGCAATTGGGGATTGGTCTAATCTAACTCTATTACCAGGAGATTCAGGTCGTAATAGCGAAACAGCCTTGGTTTATAGCGATTTTATACAAAAATACACTGGACCACTAGTCATAACACGAGATGCCATAGATTTAATAAAAAACGATACCGATATAATTATAAATAGACAAAACACTACGCTTGTAGCAAGTTTTGCTCAAATGCAAAAAATATTTCAAACGGTATATTACCCAAAAGTACTAACATTTAGCATGCAACTTATCCATCTAGTAGAGGCGCTTCACGCTTTTACGATTACTTATCCGGTTGCTATTGTAACTTTTCACAGAGAAACTCTAGTTATAGCCCATAACGGAGAAGTCGTCACTACAAAATGGAATAATCCTATGCAAATATGGAAAGGGAGTCTAGCTTCTAAAATTGCCGTTTATCAGATGTGGACTCCATCAAATATCTTATCGGCGACCGCTAGTGCTATACT
>JAZRKC010000039.1:0-6141 GCA_045646155.1 Saccharimonas sp. (SeqCode) | reverse complement strand
CCTGGAACTGTACATTTAGGATCATTTTTACAGTTAGGGTCATCGGCATATAGGTTAGTTTTTCCTGAAATTGTACACTTAGGTCGTTGTTTACAATTTGGATATGTTCCTGTTGTTCCTTCTGGACATTTAGGTACGACTGGTTTTCTAGCTAATAGTAGGTTACCACAGTCAGCTTTTATTCCGAACCATCGTCCGTCAGCTGTATGTCCGACAAATGCGTTGTAAGTTTTTCCAGCACCCCAGACGTTTAGAGGCCAATATTGGTATGTTCTAATTCCACCTGAAGATGTTCGTATTGAGAATGCAGTAGCGTTACGTTGTACGGCTGCTTCTGAAGTTTTGCCTAGTGCCCAGTTGTAAACACCGGCATTTGCTTTTGCTACACCAGCCTTCATTTTTGTTAAGTCGCTTCTAGTGATACCTACTATAGTAAACAAATCTTTTATATTATTGTGATTTGCGTCGTAGTAGCGTAGATACTGAGCTACAGAAGTTATTTTAACTGGTGTAAAGTCTACTGCAGTAGATGCATTTGCTGCTTCTGGTGGAGTAAACACAGCAAATGACTGAACTACTAGGGCTAATGCAGTAAACATCAGTCCGAGACGACGAGTTAATTCTTCTTTTTTGAGGCGTTTTGCGTAAAAGCCTAGTTGCCCTATCAGAGCAGGGCTGAAAGTTAAGTTTGATACTATTTTCCTAAACATACATCTACCTTTTTAAATTATTATATTTTCATTTTATATTATACCATAGTAAGCATTATTAATGCAATACCTTGATTGTAAACGTTTTTATATGATAATATAGAATTATCTAAAAAGCTGAATTGACCGAAAAGTGAGGGGAAATGGCCAAACAAAAAAAAGATGACGGATCGTATGATGGTTCGCAAATTCAAGTTCTAGAAGGTTTAGAGCCTGTTCGTAAACGTCCAGGCATGTATATAGGTAGCACCGGATATGACGGAGTGCACCATTTAATAAAAGAGATTGCTGACAACTCTATAGATGAGGCAATTGCTGGATTTGCATCGAGGGTTGATGTTAGGCTTTTGGCTGATGGCGGTGTAACTATTACCGATGACGGTAGGGGTATTCCTGTAGATAAGCATTCAAAAACTGGAATTAGTACTCTAGAAACGGTTTTGACAGTATTGCATGCTGGAGGCAAGTTTGGCGGCGGTGGTTATAAGGTATCCTCTGGCCTACACGGCGTAGGCTCTAGTGTTGTAAATGCGCTGTCTACTAGATTAATAGCAGAAGTTGTTAAGAACGGGGAACTATATCGTATAGAATTTGAGCGCGGCAAAACTATAGTACCTTTGAAAAAAATAGGTAAAACGGAGCGTCCTAACGGAACTTCGATAACATTCTATCCAGACCCAGAGATTTTTAAAGAAACAGCAACATTTGACTATAAATGGGTTGTTAGCTATTTGAGGCATCAATCCTATTTGACTAAAGGGGTCTATACATCTGTTTATGATGAAAGAATAAAAGATAGACAGGCCTTTTATTTTGAAGGTGGTATAAAGAGTTATGTAAAGAATTTAAATCTAGGTAAAGAAGTTCTGAGCGACGAGGTATTTTATGTAGAAAAGCAAATAGAGGATTCTGTTGTTGAAGTAGCAATACAATATAATGATACGTATATTGAAACAGTAAAACCGTTTGCAAATAACGTCCTTACTCCAGATGGCGGTACACATGTCGTTGGATTTAGGGCTGCTTTGACTAGAGTAATAAATGATTATGCGCGTAAAAATAGCTTACTAAAGGAGAAAGAGGATAATCTATCGGGTGATGATATCCGTGAAGGTTTGACTGCTGTAATCTTGGTTAAGTTACCAGATCCTCAATTTGAGGGTCAAACAAAGAACAAGTTGGGAAATCCTGAGACTAGGCGATATGTTGAACAGGTAATGAATGAATACTTTGCATATTACCTAGAAGAGAATCCAGCTGCTGCTAAAAAGATAGTAAATAAAGCTATTTTGGCGGCTCGTGCACGAAAAGCAGCTCGCGCAGCTCGTGATAATGTTATACGCAAGGGTGCTTTGGATGGTATGAACTTGCCAGGCAAGCTAGCTGATTGCTCAAGTAAAGATCCTAAAGAGTGCGAACTTTATATAGTAGAGGGTGACTCTGCTGGTGGGTCTGCTAAATCAGGGCGAGATAGTCGTACGCAAGCTATCTTACCTTTAAGAGGTAAAGTATTAAATACCGAACGCGCTAGATTAGACAAAATGTACGCAAATAAAGAAATAGTAAGCTTAATTAAAGGCATGGGTGTCGGTATAGGTGATGCTTTTGATATCAGAGGCCTGCGATACGATCGAGTAATAATAATGACCGATGCTGATGTTGACGGTAGCCACATTGCGACACTTCTCATGACATTCTTCTTTAGATATATGAGAGAAGTTGTTGAGGGTGGTCATATCTATTTGGCAAAGCCACCACTATTTTTACTGAAGCTAGGCGGTAATAAAAGAGAATATATATACAACGAAGAGTCTCTAGAAAAACGTATCGATCAACTTATAGAAGAGAGAAAATCAAAAGGTATAGCTATAAATGAATCAGATTCTCGCATGAGACAGGCTGGATTGAGTGAATCTGCACTACAGCGATATAAAGGTCTTGGAGAAATGGATGCCACTCAGTTGTGGGATACAACAATGAATCCTGAGAATAGAGTATTAGTCCAGGTTAACGTAGAAGATGCTGAAAGGGCGGACGCTATATTTACTAAACTAATGGGCGATGACATAACGTTGCGCAAAAATTTTATTCAAAATCGTGCTAAGGACGCAAAACTTGAGGAGCTAGATATTTAATATGAGTGACAATATGGATAATAAAACACCAATTGAAGGCGAACTCATCACGCCTAATGAACAGACACATTCTAAAAGTGTCGAAAAAATGACCGTTGAAAAAGTTATGGAAGATAGCTTTTTCAGATATTCCATGAGCGTTATAGTCGACCGAGCTTTACCTGACGTGCGTGATGGCATGAAGCCTGTACATAGAAGAATTGTGTATGTTATGGATAAAATGGGTATCGGTCCCACTTCAAAGACTGTAAAGAGCGCGCAGATTGTCGGTGAGGTTATGGGTAAGTACCACCCCCATGGAGATAGCTCTATATACGATGCTATGGTTCGATTGGCTCAAGATTGGACTATGAGATATCCGCTAGTTCAGGGTCAGGGTAATTTTGGTTCTATGGATGGTGATCCTCCTGCAGCCATGCGTTACACAGAGGCCAAGATGAGTAGGACGGCTGAAGCTTTATTAACAGACATAGACAAAGAGACAGTCGATTTTCGTGATACATACGATGGAACACATCGAGAGCCAATAGTTTTACCAGCAAAATTACCAAATCTGTTGCTAAATGGGCAGGTTGGTATCGCGGTAGGTATGGCCACTAATATACCTACACATAATTTGGGTGAGTTAGTCGACGCTATTGTATATTTGATAGATAATCCGGAAGCAACAGTCGATGATTTGCTTAAGTATGTAAAAGGGCCTGATTTCCCTACTGGTGCGGTTGTATATGGCGGATCTTCTATGAGACAGGCTTATGCTACTGGTAGAGGTAGTGTTACTATTCGTGCTGTTGCAAATATAGAGGAAACTAAGCGCGGTCGTTATCAGATTGTAGTATCAGAGATGCCTTATGGTGTAAATAAGGCGAATATGATTGAAAAGATAGCAGAACTAGTAAAAGAGAAGAAGATTACATCTATAAGTGATTTGCGTGATGAAAGTGCACGCGGAAATGTACGTATTGTCATTGAACTAAAGAAGGATTCGTACCCAAAGAAAGTCTTGAATCAACTTTATAAACTAACTGCACTACAGACGTCTTTTCATTATAATATGCTTGCTTTAGTGAATGGTCTCCAACCTAAAGTGTTAGGTTTGCATGACATACTCAGCGAATTTATAAAGCATCGTCAAAACGTTGTTTATAGACGTACTCAATTTGAGTTACGTAAGGCAAAAGAGCGTGCCCATATATTAGAGGGATTAAAAGTTGCACTTGATCATATAGATGAAGTCATAAAGTTGATTAGAGGCAGTAGAGATTATGATACTGCTCTAAAGGGCTTGATGGATAAATTTAATCTATCAGAAATCCAAGGTCGCGCTATTCTTGCTATGCAATTGCGCAAATTGACTGGTCTCGATAGGGAAGAAATTGAGAATGAGCTAAATGAATTACTAGCTTTAATAAAAGAGCTAGAAGATATATTAGCAGATAGTCAAAAGATTCTAGATATAATTAAAGCTGAATTGATTGAAATGAAAGAGAAGTATGGCGATGAGCGTCGTACGAAAGTGATAAATCATGAACTTGATAAATTCAGTGATGAAGAGCTAATTCCAGAAGAAGAAAGCGTTATATTGCTTACCTCGGAAAATTATATAAAGAGAACCTTAGCTAGTGACTATAGAAGACAAAATCGCGGCGGCAAGGGCAAACGTGGCATGACTACGAAAGATGAAGATGTAATAGAGCAGATTGTTCCAGCAAATACGCATGATTGGCTAAACTTCTTTACAAATAAAGGTAGAGTTTTTCGATTAAAGGCTTATGAAGTACCTGCTGCTAGCCTAGCCTCGAAAGGTGTAGCTGCAGTGAATTTATTACAAATGCAGCCAGAAGAAAAGATTACTACTATAGTTTGTCAGTCTAGGGATCAATCCAATAATGAAGGTTTTGTATTTATGGCAACAACAAAAGGCGTCGTTAAAAAGACTCCTGTTGCTGATTACGCAAACGTTCGTTCTAGCGGTTTAATAGCAATAAATCTAGATGATAATGATGAACTTTGTTGGGTAAAAAGAACAAGTGGAAATAACGATATTATAATTTCTACTTCTGCTGGACAGGCTGTTCGATTTAACGAAGCTGAAGTTAGACCTATGGGTAGGACAGCTCGTGGGGTTAGAGGAGTCAGACTACGTCCAAATGATTTAGTTGTCGGTATGGATGTTGTTACTGACGATAATCAAACATTGCTTGTGATAAGCGAAAAAGGATTCGGCAAAAGAACCAAGGTATCTAATTTCCCTCAACATAAACGAGGCGGAATAGGTATAAAAGCGGCTATAGTATCTTCAAAGACCGGCCCTATAATATCTGTTAAAACTATAGAGCCTAATATGACTGAAGCTATACTGGTATCGAAAAACGGTCAAGCGATAAGATTGTCTTTGGAAGATATAAAGTTGTTAGGTAGAACAACTCAAGGCGTAACTATAATGAAATTAACAGGTAATGATTCAGTATCATCTATAGGGCTAATGGAAGCTGTAAACCAAAATATTAATGAAGACAATTAAAACAAAAAGGTGAGGTGAATGGGTGATTTATTATACATTATAGTTCCAATTGTAGCTTGGGTAGTTTCTCAGGGGGCGAAATATATATACGCTGCTATGCGAGAAAAAAGTATCAAAGTTTTTAGCAATATTTACATGTCTGGCAATATGCCAAGTGCACATAGTGCTACAGTATTTTCTTTGACTACAATAATAGGTCTAAAGGAGGGTGTAACTACGTCAATTTTTGCGGTAGCCTTAATATTGTCTGTAATAGTAATGTATGATGCTATGATGGTCCGTCGTGCTGTTGGTGAGCAGGGTGAATATATAAAGAAAATAATAAATAACAGTAGTAGCAAAATCACTAAACAACCTTTTTTTGCAAAAGGACACAAGCCTATTGAAGTAGCTGTTGGAGCTATAATTGGCGCGACGGTTGCGATAGTTGTATTTATAGCAACAAAATAATTAAAGAAAAGTATTGACTCTAGAGAAAGATTGGTCTATAGTAATGGACAGTCTGATTGCGAGATTGGTGATGTGATTAGCAGTTAAGCGGTTAGATTTTTATGCTTTTTAACAATTTAGTTGTGCAATAATCATCGTCAGTTTATTTTTGAGTAATCATCTCTTTTTAGAGAATTTTATGGAGAGTTTGATCCTGGCTCAGGATGAACGCTGGCGGCGTGCCTAACACATGCAAGTCGAGCGGCAGCGCGAATAGTTTACTATTTGGCGGCGAGCGGCGGACGGCTGAGTAACGCGTGGGAATATGCCCTAAAGTGAGGGA
>JAZRKC010000038.1:0-2282 GCA_045646155.1 Saccharimonas sp. (SeqCode) | reverse complement strand
AATATCTGTAACTATATAGGCTGCTTGAGGGTCTATTACCTGTTTTGGTGTTGATTTGAACTCTTTGAGAGTTTTATTGTTGCTATTTGTGACTTTTAATATGGTTGATTGAGGTACATAAGCTCCTCCTCGACCAAGCGTTGCAATCGCATTGGTGTGGTCGGTCATTTTTGCTCCGCATCCACCGATTGAACTTGATAGACCTGCTTGAGCGTCATTTCCTTGCGTACAATATGTGACGTCGCCCATGTCACGTATTGTTTTCCACGTACTACCAGGATTATTCATATCGTTTATAGCCATCGCTTTTATGGCAGGAATATTTCTAGACAGAGCTAAACTTTGGCGTATTGTTATATTACCTTTCCATTTGCCATCAGCGTTTTGAGGTTTCCATCCTGGTGCTTGAGGGAATGTTGTTTCTGTGTCTGCTAATATAGAGCCGCTACCGTAATTTTGATTGCCTTGACCTTGATTTTGGAACAATTGAGCATATACTAATGGTTTTATAGTCGACCCAGGTTGTATAAACGCTATAGCTGCGTTATCTTGACCAAATCCTGGATACGAAAAATCTCTACTTCCTACCATTGCGTACACCTGACCAGATTTTGTATCTTGTATCAGGGCAGCTCCATTGCTAAATCCTGCATAAGTAGAACAATTCATATAGCCACACCATGAGCTAGTCATTTTGCCGCTAAATATGTCTTTCATGTTTTGCTCTAACTTTTGCTGAATATCTAAATCGAGAGTTGTTTTGACAGTTAGACCGCCTTCACCGACAATAGTTTTGCCAAGTTCTCTTTCTAATTGGTCACGAACCATCATAACGAAATGGGGAGCTTGTATATTCTCTAATTGATCTGCTAGAGGCTGAACAGTATCAAGTATGGCAACTGATTTAGCTTCGTCTGCTTCTTTTTTCGTTATATAACCCATAGAGGTCATATCGTCCAGAACCTTGTGCTGACGCTTTATCAGGTATTCGTTTCCTGCTGTATTATATGGGTCATAGATGCTTGGATTATTTGGTATTGCAGCTAGTAGTGCGCACTCTGGTAGAGTTAGCTCGGATGATTTTTTATGGAAATAAGTTTGTGCGGCTGATTCTACTCCGTTACGTCGTCCGCCATAAGGAGATTCATTTAAATACATTCCTATGATTTGCTCTTTTGAATACATGCGCTCTACTTCTGTTGCGAGAATGATTTCTTTTATTTTGCGAGGTATACCCGCTAGACCGCGCTTAGAAGCTTCATCTCTAAAGAATACTTGTTTTACGAGCTGTTGAGTTAATGTCGAGCCTCCTTGAGTGGCTCCGCCACGACTATTTGAGATAGCTGCGCGGACTATTCCGGAAATACTGACGCCATGGTGGTTGTAAAAATCACGATCCTCAATGGCGACAGTAGCTTTAGACATACATGGCGCGATTGTCTTTGGGTCGACAACTAGGGTGTAATCTCCCATACCTTTGTCTTCCCATAATAATTTGTCGTTTCGGTCGTAATATTTTGTCACCGTTGATTTAACACGTTGTTGCAACGTTGTAGGGTTAATTTTGTCTAAATCCTTTCTAAAATAAGCAAATAGACATAACAAAAATACTACACATGCGATAATGAGACCGCCGATAATTTTTAATATTGTATAAAATCCTTGCTTCGAAAACCAAAAAGCAGCTAGTCGCTTAGGATTTAATTTGTAGAAAAAACGTTTAACCGGATGTTTTGGTAATGTTGCTAAATATTCAGCACGTTTACGAGATTTTGCATCTTTTTTGGTGCGACGTTTTGTAGCAAGATTTGAGTATAAATTCATACTACGTAATGGTTTCTTTTTTGCCACTTTTAAATATCTCCCATAAGCATTATTGCTAATCATTATAGCATTGTTTTTTTGGTATCGCTAGCTTTTTTGTAGTACAATTGACAGAGTAATATATACGAAAGGAAAGATATATGACACTCAGTAAAGAACTGGCATGGCGTGGCTTTATCAATCAATCTACATTTACTGATATTACAGATTTAGATAAGAAAAAACTGAAATTTTATATGGGTGTTGACCCTAGTGCTGATAGTATGCAAATAGGAAATCTTGCTGCGTGTATGATGTTCCGTCATTTTTTGAATTATGGTTATGATGGTGTTTTTCTTGTTGGCGGGGCAACTGGTTTAATAGGCGATCCAGACGGCAAGAAACAAGAGCGTGACATCAAAGATCCTTTGACAATAAAAAGAAATAGTGAACTTTTAAAGAAGCAGATATCTAATCTA
>JAZRKC010000037.1:0-2160 GCA_045646155.1 Saccharimonas sp. (SeqCode) | reverse complement strand
TAAAGTGATATAATATATTATATAAGCAAGAGAGTATTCAGTCTATTGCGATGAATCATGCCAACATTGAAAAATGATGAAGGTGGCAAAAACCTAGCATAATACGGCATATTAACGCATAGAAAGGCATGAAAAAGATATGATAAAAGTCCTATTCGTTTGCCACAGTAATAAACGTAGATACTTTAGCGCCAAACGAAGTCGCGGAAGTTATATATAAAGGGGTAGAATGGTTATAAAAGAGAAATACTGTCATTTAATAGACGTGCATATTATGATTATAGAAGACGGGAAACTTCTTCTATTGAAGCGTAAAGACTCATTAAATAAGGAGTATGACGGGCTTTGGCATCTTCCATCTGGAAAGCTTGAGTATGGCGAAGATGCGAGTACTGGTGCTGCGAGAGAACTTGCAGAGAAAACCGATATACGGCTTGATGCCAAAAACCTTACATTAAGCAACGTAGTCCATACAAATCAGTCTGGCAATATTGCAAGACTAGGTATGTTCTTTGTCTGTGATACGGCGCGCAAATTACTCCCTAAGAATACTGAGCCAGATAAATGTTATGAAATTAAATGGTTTAAGTTAGACGAATTGCCTAACGATATAGTTCCCTATACTCTTCTAGGAATAGAAAACTATATTAGCAAGAACGTCTATTCTAATAATTTCATTACTAAAAAATAAGCAAATAATATTGACAATTTTTTTAATGCTATTATCCTTCTAGAGAGTGCAAGGTGCACTCCCGTACCTACCAGATAGGATGGTAGTCGTATGTTCGGTAGTTATTCGAACGACCGTCGCGAGAACAAGAAGGAACAGCGCAAAAGCACCGAAATTATGGGCGGTTGCGATGAGCAGGGAAATCCTATAACCGTTGCTTTCGGCAAGGGTGGAGCAGAAGGTGATACTTATTTAGCCGATGGCGATAGAAGTGAAGACTTCTGGCTTAAAGACTCCAACGGCGTAGATAACCACGACCACTACGGTCCCGGCAATGGGATCAACGATAACGGAACTCAACGTGGCAAGTATACAGGCTACGGTAGCTGAGTTTCTCTGATTTTACAAAAATCAGACCAAACGAGACCTGAGTCACGTCTCTGTCTATAATATATAGACAACCAAAAACTGACTCATTTAATATTAAAGAAAAAGCAATAAAAGGATGCTACAATAAACTGCATGGAAGAGAACAAAGACGCTTTTGAACTAGATGGCAAAAGGCAGATAGAGATACTGAAAATTTTTAAATCTATAGTTGATGAGAATAAAGATAATATAGATCTTTTACATAAAATACATGATATATTTGTAATTTTTGCAGAGATAGAAACAGAGTATGGCAACGGATATGCCCGTTGCTTGAGTGAGTATGCATGTGAACTAGCCAGATTCGCAATGACTAACGACCCCAAAGAATGTGTATGGGTAAATCATAATCATAAAGTCTTGGAGGAGCTTTTTAGAGATGATGATTAGCGTTGTATAAAATATAACACTAACGCATATTTACTAAGGGTATTGACAATATCAAACATGTTTGATAGTATAATAATACATTACGATGCAGGGATGCACCGAACGGAGAAATACCTAAGGCGAACCTGCTTTTTTGATTATCTGATTATTTCTTCTTTAACTCAATCTTATTTCTTACAGCAGGGTCATCTAAATATACTCTGTATATATCAGCCATTCGACGCTTATAAAGCGAAGACAGATTTTTGCGACTTGGCGCCAATAACTTTTTGAATTTATCTTTTTGGATTAAATAGTCAACCATACGCCAATAGTCTCCATCTCCAGATATAAGTATCACTTTATCAAATTTTTCTTTTTCTACTAAGCTTCTCATAATAGTAAACACAATATCTGTATCTACGTTACCTTTCTTCTTGCTAAGTACGCTTTCTGCATGTTCACGAAATACCACGATATACCCAAATTTTTGAAGGGCATTATATAAATCCTGATTTTTCGGATCATATGCACCGATGAAATAATAAGCTTCGTTCACATTGTATTTCTGACTAAGGTATACACGAAACCTATCTAAATCAACATTCCAAGATGGCCTGGTCTTAGAAGTACCGAGCTTAAGATTTTGTCCGTCTATAAAAGCTTTATTATCCTCCATACTTGATACCTAA
>JAZRKC010000036.1:0-4803 GCA_045646155.1 Saccharimonas sp. (SeqCode) | reverse complement strand
GATACGACCAGGGCCGGTTTTACCTTCACCACCACCCATTGGGTGATCGTTTGGATTCATAGCCTTACCATGAACACTTGGACGCCATCCCATACGACGACGACGACCAGCTGAACCTAACTTAATATTTTGATGCTGTAGGTTTCCTACTACACCTATAGTAGCTTCACACTCTAACCTAAACTTACGAACCTCACCTGATGGCATCTTGACCATTGCATAATCGCCTTCTTTTGCCATAAGCTGAGCTTTTGCTCCTGCAGAACGAACCATTTGCGCGCCCTTGCCAGGATTAATTTCTATAGCATAGATTTGTGAACCAACTGGAATATTAGACAAAGACATACGGTTTGAAGCTTCGATTGGTGCTTCATCTCCCGTTTTTATGACCTTACCTTTTACCATCTGTGTATCTGCCAAAATATAGTGATATATACCATATTGGTCTTTGACTCGAGCAATACGAGCTGAACGATTTGGATCGTATTCGATTTCTTCGATAGTCAAAGTCATACCGGCTGGCATAGCATGATTTATTAATCGGTAATGACGGCGAACACCTCCACCGCGATGACGAACGGTAATTTTACCTGTATTGTTGCGTCCTGCCTGCTGCTTCTTGCTTTTTACGAGGCTTTTTAGGGGCTTGCGTGTTGTAATCTCAGAAAGATCTTGAGATGTCATACCTCTGCGAGCAGGAGTTGTAGGTTTATAAGCTTTAATAGCCATAATTACTTATCCTCCTTTGATTCTTCGGTATCAAACACCTTTATTTTGCCTTCGCTTAATTTTACATATGCTTTTTTGGTATCGCGACGATTTGTTGTGCCTGGGTAACGATTTTTACCACGAGAGAATCTGATAGATTTGCCATTTTGCACTACAGTAGTTACTTTAGATACTTTTGTACCTTCGAATTGAGCCTCTACGGCTTCTGCGATTTCGTTTTTGTTAGCATCCATAGGTACATCAAATACATAGGTATTTTGTGATGTGACTAAACGATAAGCTTTTTCACTAACACGAGGAGAAATAGGTATAAGTTTCATTATTTATCCTCCTTTTTACCAAGCCATGCAGTCACTACTTCAATAGAATCAGGAGTCATAATGATTTTATCTGCATTCAAGATATAATAAACACTCAGATAATTTGCGCGTACCAAAAGAACGTTTTCTAAGTTATTTGTTGCACGCATTATTTCAGGAGTTTTTTCGTTTACGACAATCAGAACTTTTGCCTTCTCGCTAATCTTTTGACTAGCTAAAAACTTTGCACCTTCGGCAGTTTTGCCAGTAGTTTTTATGTCGCTAACTATAATTTTCTTTGCCTTATTTGCAAGAGTCAAAGCTTGCCTTATAGCAACTAGCTTTGAAGTCTTTGAAATATTCAGCTTGTAGTTTTCGTTACCACGTGGGCCAAAAACTATACCACCGTGTCGCCAGATTGGGTTACGCGTGCTACCAAAACGAGCACGGCCAGTGCCTTTCTGTTTCCACGGTTTTTTACCTCCACCACTCACTTCGCCGCGAGTCTTGGTGGTTGCACTTGCCTTGCGACTATTTGCGAGAAATGCATCATATGCGAGCTTTAGTAGCTCATGATTTGGCACGTCAACGCCAAATACGTCCTTTGGCAATGTAGCTGCTTTTGCTGGCTTTGTTGATTCAGCCATTACTTAGCACCTCCTAACGCTATTAAACCCTTTTTTGGACCAGGTACAGCGCCCTTGACGCCAATTAGATTGTCTTCAGCAGAAATGTAAACAACCTTCAAATTCTTGACGGTTACCTGCTCATGACCCATGCGTCCAGCCATTCGCTTACCCTTGAAAATCTTTTGTGGATACATCGAGCCGATAGAACCGACTTTACGTGTATTACCTTTACCACCGTGTGTTTTGCGATGGCGCTTGAAATTATGACGCTTAATTGTACCAGCCCAACCTTTACCTTTGCTGATACCAGTAGCGTCAACGGTGTCACCGATTTCAAACTCTGTGACATCCCATTTGTCTCCGACCTTGATTTCACCTAGGTCGTCAACACGAAACTCCCTAATTTCTTTTGGAGTTACACCGGCTGATTTTACGTGACCAGCCACGGCCTTGCTCAGGTTCTTACCCTCACCAAAAGCCACCTGTACTGCATTATATCCATCTGTATCGACAGACTTGACCTGAGTAACAGTCAGGGGACCAGCTTGAATAAGTGTAACTGGAACAGTGACACCATCTTTGCTGATGATTTGGGTCATACCAATTTTGGTACCGAGAAGTGCTTTCATGCCCTCTTTGCTCCCATTTAAAAGTCTCGGCGGCTAGCAGTTTCTCATATGAGACTTGCTAATTCGCACGAGCCAAGTTGTTATTACGTAATAAATTACAATGCTTATACTATCAAATATTATCGACGAAGTCAAGAGGTATTTTCTCTATATTTAGACTTTTGCCAATAAAAAACACCCTCCGAAGAGGGTATTTTTATAACCTAGATAATTACATGCGAATCTCTGCGTCAACACCAGCTGGCAAGCTAAGGTTTTGTAGATTATCAATTGTTTTTGGAGTTGCATTTGTGATATCTATTAGCCTCTTGTGTACGCGCATTTCAAATGCTTCACCGCCCATTTTGTATACATGAGGACTTTTTACGACTGTGTAAGTACTGCGTCGAGTTGGCAATGGTACTGGACCAGCTACTGTAGCGCCTGTGCGCAAAGCTGTATCAATAATCTGTTTTGCAGATTGGTCTATAACTTTATGGTCATATGCCTTTAGGCGAATACGTATTTTTAGACCTTCTTGCTTTTTTGCTTCTGACATAAAAATAATCCTTTCGTGTCATATCTAGTAACCTTGATTATGAACCAGCTTTATTATGTCACTATCAAGTTATCTAGAGTATTTATATTACCTCTTTTTATTATACAACACTTCTATACTGTTTGTAAAGATATACACTTATCAAGCCGTGGGTAATCTTTCGTCTGGACACTTATCTAGTACCCTATTCATAGCATCTTTTTCTGAAGATGTTACCCATAAATTATATTTTAGTTTTACGGCAATCTGCCTAGATATATATTGACACCGAAAAGCCTTGTTTGACGGGAGCCAAGTGGCAGCATCTCCGTCACTTTTTGCCTGATTTGCAGGCCCGTCGACCGCCAATAATTCAAGTGGGTCATTAGCAAGTTCTATACGGGTTGATTCATCTAAATATTGCGCCCCCGTCTGCCATGCGTTTGATAGCGCCACTACATGGTCAATCTGCACAGCACTACTAGTATCAGCTCCTCGCTTAAATTCTATGTCTTTGCCGGTATACGGATCATGTAATAATCCACTTAAGACCTTGCACTTTTCTCCTATGGTAACGTTTTTTAAATCTCTATTTAGTATTATATTTCTCGTGTCACAGTCCCCGTTTTTTGCCCAACCGTCGCCAAACATACTTCTCTTGTAATTAGTTTTTGGTGCTCGACCTTTAACTGGAATTTTTTCTAATGCTTCACGAGCTAATTCCGATTCATTTATATTAATTTTAGAATCATTAGATATATCATTGTATTGATAATTTTCACCGCTATCAAACTGAGTCTGGAAAGCCCAAAAAATTACAGATATAGCTACAATGATAATTCCGAATACTCTACGATACCGCTTACGCATAGTCTAATTATAACGCAGCTTTGCTATACTATGTAATATGCAGAGACTATTTGAACAATTTATACCTGATCATTACGATTTAACTTGGGATTTAACCAAAGCTCCTACTGAAAGAAAGATAAACGGATGCGTCAAAATAACCGGTAAAGGAAACGACGACGAAAAGATAAAATTACATGCCAAAGACATTGATATTATATCTATAAAAATAAATGACGCTGTAATTGATGATTTCAAAATAGTCGGTGATGAATTAGAAATATACAATAGCGGAGCTGGCAAAACACAGATTTCTATTACGTTCTCTCTTGACATCACAGATGCCATGCATGGTATATACCCATGCTATTACAAAATAAACAGCGAACAAAAAGAACTATACGCTACACAATTTGAATCTCATCACGCTCGCGAAGCCTTCCCTTGTATAGACGAACCTGAAGCAAAAGCCACTTTTGATATATCGCTTGTGACAGAGAAGACTACAGTGTTATCTAATATGCCTATAAAAAGTCAAGAAGCTCATGGTGATTTTATAACTACTCAATTTGATACATCACCTCGTATGAGTACTTATCTGGTGGCTTTTGTAGTTGGAGATTTGCAACGAGTTACGGGCAAAACAAAATCTGGAGTAGAAATAAATGTATATTCCACAAAAGCGCATAAACCGCACTCTCTAGATTGGGCACTAGAACATGCGAAAAAAACAATTGATTTCTTTGACGAATATTTCGGAGTTCCGTATCCGCTACCAAAATCAGACCACGTAGCACTACCTGATTTCAGCAGTGGAGCTATGGAAAACTGGGGTTTGATAACTTATAGAGAAATGGCTTTATTAGCAGACCCAGATGATACCACTATAAGTAGTAAACGCTATATCTCAGAGGTAATAGCTCATGAACTATCACATCAATGGTTCGGTAATCTCGTCACTATGAAATGGTGGAATAATCTATGGCTAAATGAGAGTTTTGCTACTATCATAGAATATTTACCTGTCGACAAATTCCATCCAGACTGGAATGTCTGGCTTGATTTTATATTTAGCGAAGGCTCAGTAGCTTTTCATAGAGATTGTATAGATGGAGTTCAACCAGTTCAAGTCGATGTCAATCATCCAGATG
>JAZRKC010000035.1:0-19625 GCA_045646155.1 Saccharimonas sp. (SeqCode) | reverse complement strand
TAATATAAAAGAACGCTTCGGTGTATATTGGAAAAATCACTTCTCGACAATTGGACTAATTGGTATGAATGAAGCTGCTGAAAATCTGCTTGGCGTAAATATTGGCTCTACAGAAGGGAAAGAATTCGCCGAGAGAACATTAGACTATATGCGCGATAAATTAGTCGAATACCAGAAGGAAACCGGCAACAACTATAATCTAGAAGCAACTCCTGCTGAGGGTACAACATATCGTTTGGCTCAACTTGATAAAAAAGATTTTCCTAAGACTGCGCATTTTGCGAATGGAATTGGCGATGACGTTGAACATCCATTTTATACTAACTCAACACATCTTCCAGTAAATTATACAGACGATCTATTTGAACTACTTGATTTGCAAGATAATTTACAGACTAAATATACAGGTGGAACGGTTATTCACTTCTTCTTAGGTGAAAGGATGGCAGACCCAAAGACTCTGAAAGGTCTCGTAAAGAAGATTTGCAAGAACTATCATTTGCCATACTTCACATTTAGTCCAAGCTTTAGCATATGTAAGAATCACGGATATATAAACGGTGAAAACGCTAAGTGCAAACACTGTCAAGAAGACTGTGAAATCTACTCAAGAGTCGTAGGTTTCTTGAGGCCAGTTGGTCAATGGAATAACGGCAAGAAGGCGGAATTTGCTATACGTAAACAATACGACAGCGTAGTGAAGTAATATGGTGAAAATTGGCGGTATCCAAAAATTCAGTACTATTGATTATCCAGGTTATGTGGTAGCGGGAGTTTTCACAATTGGATGCAATATGCGCTGTGGATACTGCCATAATCCTGAGCTTGTTTTGCCAGAGCGATATGCTGACGCGATACCAGAGGAAATATTTTTTGAATTTCTTGAGTCTCGTGTAGGTAAATTGGATGGCGTTGCGATTAGTGGCGGAGAGCCTACTATGCAAGAGGATTTGGTGGATTTTATTCGCAAAATCAAATCAATGGGATTTATGGTGAAACTTGATACAAACGGAACTGACCCAGATGTTTTAGAGAAACTTTTTGCGGAAAATTTAGTAGATTTCGTTGCGATGGATATAAAAGGTCCGCTGAATGTCTATTCTCAGATAGCAGCTCGTCCTATTGACGAGGAGGCTATTATACGAAGTATTGAATTGATTAAAAAATCTGTTCCACATGAGTTTCGCACTACGATTGTGCGAGGTCAATTGTCTGTAGAAGATTTCGAAGAAATAGGCAGAATGGTGGAGGGCGCAGATCGCTATGCTTTGCAATATTTTATACCAGGTACGGTGATAAATTCGCAGTTTTTGAATAGAGAAAGCTTTAGTGAAAAAGAAATGAATCAAGCTCGCAACATTATGAATAAGTACGTCAAGGAATGTGTGGTGCATTAATATGAAAAGACTTGTAGCAACAGTAAAACGTGTGCGACGTGAATCTGACGATATTGTTACTATATATTTCACAGTTCCTAATTTTAAGTACAAGGCTGGACAGTATATAACAGTATTTTTCCCAGACAGCTCATGTCCTCAGGGCAAGGCTTATAGTTTGTCATCGGCGCCTCACGAAAAATGGCAGAGCATAACGGTGAAAAAAATAGGCGAATATTCCGGCAGATTACACGCCTTAAAGGCGGGTGATAAGTTTTTTGTTTCGTCTGCATACGGTTTTTTTAATCCAGAGACAAATAAGCCACTTGTTTGTATTGGGGCGGGGTGCGGAATTTCTCCTATTTGGAGTGTACTGAAAGATGAGTTGCGCAAGGACGAAAAGCGTCATGCTCAGGTGTTTTATGGAAATAAAACCGCAGACGGAATATCTTTTATTGATGAATTAAACGAATACGAGAATGCTCACGATAATTTTAAAACCCATCATTATATTACAAGACAAGAGATAAAAGATGATAATATGAAAAAAGGTAGGATTTCTTTGGACGACTGTTTGAAGGCTTTTGAAGAATCTGCTCATTATTTAATATGCGGCTCGGTAGATTTTGTTCGTGATATGTGGAGAGGACTTGTGTCGCGAGGGATTAGCGAAGAATCTATAAGTACGGAGACTTTTTTTGAATGAAAGAATCAATCAAAAATAAAGAAGCTGTTTCGATATCGAGTAATACAGCTAATGATTTAGGGGCAGTTGCTTGTGCTGGCTGTCCTATGTTGCGTTTGGGCTGTAGGGGAAAATCGTCGACGTCGGAAAACTGTCCGGCTAATATTCAAGATGCGATTGACGTAGATTTAAACGAAAAATATAGGCGAGAATTATTAGAAGATAATAATATAAATATGGTCGTAGCGAAATCTAGAAGAAAAGATGCAAGCCAAGCTATACCTATAGTAAAGGTTGATGTTAATAGGAATCATTCGGCAGACATAAGTTATCCTAAAGTTGTTAAAAAAACAACACACAAAGAAAACTTAATGAATGGTGAAAAGATTAGAAATGATATTGCAGATATTCTTGTAACAGCATTAGGTAGAAATGCTTTGAAATATACTAGTGCTAAAAATAGATAGATTGTATACTGATAATAATTATGGATATGATAATTAGATTATTAGCTGATGGATCAATAATACTTGTAATATTGATTTCGATGTATGCATTATTATTTAAAGTTACTGCTAAAAATCGTTATGATATTTATACTAGAATTTTTATGTCTGGTATAACGTCATATGTGTTGGCAAAAATTATTGGAAAATTAATACAACCAGAAAGTTTACGTCCTTTTGAAAAAATGGGTGTAGACCCAGGTGCTGCGTATTTGAATAATCCCGGTTTTCCTTCTGACCATGCATTGCTAGGGTTTGTTTTGTTGTTTGCGGTTTGGTTTGCTACGCGTAATAAACGATTAACTATGTTTTTAGCGGTATTAGTTGTATGTATGTGTTTAGGTAGAGTGCTGGCTTTAGTGCATACTCCTTTGGATATAATGGGGAGTTTAATTATCAGTATTTGTGGAACTTTTTGGTATGCTAATAGAAAAAGAAATATAGACAAAAAGTCTAATATATAGTAAAATATATCAGACAAAGAGGAGAGTACATGGTAAAAAAGACTATATATAATTCATCTGATATAGAACCAACGACTACTACATCAAATGACAAGGCGAACTCATTTATACCTATGTCATATGCTGGATTTTTCAAGGTGATTATAGCTGGAATTATTGCCGGTTTTCTAGTGTCGGTATTGTATATAGTTTTGCAGAAATTTGTTTTTGGTAATGTGCTATGTAGAGCAACTTCTACCATTAGCTGCGATAGTGCGCCAGATTTTTCCGCGTTTTCTGCAATCGTAATAAGCGGAATTGTATCGCTAGTCGTAATGGTTAATTTCAAAATTTATCGACCACTATTGATTGTAATTGCTACGGCGGTAGGGTTGTGGGGGTTGCATTACATGTTAAGTGACGTACCTGTTATACAATCCGTATTATTAACATCTATTTTTACTGGCGTATCTTATGGATTGTTTGCTTGGGTTTCTCGTATACGACGTTTCTTTATAGCCCTTCTAATGATAGTGATAGTTGTTGTTGGTTTGCGATTTCTATTAAGTTAGAAAAAATATAATTTGCATAGTAAAATGATGAGTATGGATTCACTACTTATTATTTTAATATTTATTACCGTAGGATTGGCTATCGGTTTATTTATCGTCATACAAAAACTTAATAGCATGAAAAATATAAATGCGATAGAGCTCATGAAGACGGATATGACGGAGCTGTCTCGCGCTGTTTCCGATATGCAAAAATCAGTAAACGATAAACTCGAGCGTTCAAGTGTTGGCATGCAGCAATCTGTACAAAAACAACTAACAGAGAGCGCAAAGCTAATAACTGATGTGACTAATCGTTTAACTAAACTTGATGAAACAAATAAGCGAGTCGTAGATGTAGCTGATGAACTGAAAACATTACAAAATGTTTTGCAGAATCCAAAACAAAGAGGTGTTTTTGGTGAATTTTATTTATCTAGTGTATTAGAAAACGTTTTATCGCCTGGTCAGTATGAAACCCAGTATAAATTTAATGATGGCGAGATTGTTGATGCGGTTATTTTTTTGGATAAAGGACAAATCTTGCCAATAGACAGTAAATTTAGCTTGGAAAACTACAATCGCATGATTGAAGCTAGCGGCAAAGAGCGAGAACAATTATTGCTAAAGGTGAAGTCTGATTTAAAGGGCAGAATTGATGAAACGAGTAAGTACATTCGTCCGGGCGAAAAAACTATGGACTTTGCTTTTATGTTTATACCGAGTGAGTCGTTGTATTATGATTTATTGATAAATAATGTTGGTAATGGTGGTAGTTCTAGGGATTTGATAGAATACGCATTTCGCGAAAAGCACGTTATCATAACTAGTCCAACAAGCTTCATGGCATATTTGCAGACAGTATTGCAAGGTCTCAGGAGCCTAAAGATAGAGGAGCAGGCAAAAGATATACAGGCTCGCGTAGGAAAATTAGGACAGCATATAGCCAAGTATGACGAATATATGAGAAAACTCGGTAATTCATTAGGTACAACGGTAAATCACTATAACCACGCATATAAAGAGTTTGCTAAAGTTGATAAGGATGTGGTTAAGATTTCTGGGGCAGATTCTTCTGTTGATACTTTATTGATCGATAAGCCAAACTTGGATGATTAACAAATAATAAAATATCCCGATTGTACGGGATATTTTATTTAGTAAATGATGTCTATTAGTCGTGTTTATTGCGTCCAGCAATTAATACGTATAGATTTGAACCTATTACAGCTCCTAATAGTGTACCCACGATAACTTCTAGCGTAAATCTGCTATAAGATACGTTTTCGCTAGATGAATTGCTGCTGATATTTTTCTCGGTTGCAGCGATTGATACAGCTGGGTTTAATGTAGCTCCGCTAATCTTTGCTACATAAGGAATTTCTGGAGCTTTTGCTTTTGCATCTTGTTGACTAGCTTCAGCTTCTTTTTGGTAGGCTATAACAGCACTGTCCATGATTGATGTGAATAGTGAGCCACTAATGATTACACCTAGAGATAGTGATGCTCCGATAGTTAGAGCTTTAGCTCCTGCAGATAGACTGCGTCTAGTTACACTGGCAGTTAGACCAAATAAGAATACTGCTGAACCAATTAATTCAATCGCAAAAATTGACCAATTGAAATTGCCAAAATGACTGAAGTTCAAATTTGCTAATGCGCCATTTGCTACCCAGTTTATTACGACTACAGCCATAATACCACCGAGTAATTGAGATCCCCAGTAGAATGGAAGTAAAACTGTTTTTAATTTGCGTACAGACCATAGACCAAAGGATACAGCTGGATTGATATGAGCTCCAGAAATGTGTCCGATTATCATGATTAATACGCTAAGTGTTAAACCTACTCCAAGTGCACTAACAACATTGTTGATACCAGCCAATTCACTCAAAGAGAAAGGTAAAATAGCGACTAATGTTAGTATGAATGTGCCGAAAATTTCTGCCAAAATGATATTTACTATATTTGATGGCAGTGTGATTTTTTTGCGTTTAGTAATTTTGTCAACTAATTTGCTGTTACTCGTAGTGTGAACGGTTGTTTTAGTTGAGGCTTGTTTTTTAGTAGCCGCTTTTTTCTGTGAAGCGGCTTTTTTAGTAGCCATAAATTCCCTCCTTTATATAATATATAGTCTAAGTATAGCATAAACTATATATTGTATGTAAACTATTTTTTGTATCTGTTATAATTGAAAATATGGGAAGGTATCTTGAAAAAACCGAAGGAAGAAGTGAACTGCAACGACGAATTGCGGCTGACTTAAGATCTAAAGCACTTGCAAAAATGGAACAAGAATCGGAAAACGATTCTACTTTTGAAGGTCCTTCAAATAATATAGAAGATACAGAATATCTAAAAGGAACAAAAAAGACGACATCTCTAGCGTCTGTATGGTTGTTTGTATTTGTTATTTCGGTGATTGTTTTTGGTTTATTTATATATAAGGTAATGTCATAATGGAAGAATTTTCAAAAATAAAAGAGATTTTGCTTCATCGTGTAAGCGAATCAAATAATCCTAGCGAAGTAATGAAAGCGCCTGAGCTTCGTGAACTTTATTCTAAGATAACAAAATTAGATCCAAAAGATAGGGGAAGTTTTGGCCGTAGTATTAATGAGTTAAAGAATACTATTGAACAGGCTGTTACTTCGCGCAAGGAGGAGCTTGAGGAAAAAGATGTTGCTCCAATTGATGTCACAGCACCGATGGATGTAAACGCTAATTATCCAGGTTTGCTACCTGCAAATCAGGGAACCCTTCATCCTATTACGCAAGAAATAAACAAGATTTCAGATATTTTTAATCGCATGGGGTTTGTGGTAGAGGAGTCTCGCGAGATTGACGACCAATTTCATATGTTTGAGGCTTTGAATTTTCCAAAAGGACACCCAGCGAGAGATGATTACGATACCTTTATGACTGAGCAGACCGATAAAAACGGAGACCAACTGATAGCACCTGCGCATACTAGCACGATGCAATATCGTACACTTGTAAAATATCGTGACAATTTAGAAAAAGGCGAAGCTATCGCGGCGATTGTTCCTGATCGTGTATTTAGAAACGAAGATTTAGACGCTAGACATGAACATACATTTTATCAAGTAGAGGGTGTATATGTCGCGCGTGATATTAATGTAGGTAATTTGGTGGCTACATTAAAGACATTTATCGAAGAATATTATAATCGAGAATTGGAAGTTAGAATTAATCCATTTTATTTTCCTTTTACGGAGCCAAGTTTTGAATTTGCTCTACAGTGTCCATTTTGTAATGGCGACTACTGTCGTGTTTGCAATAACGAAGGCTATATAGAGCTAGTTGGATGTGGTATGATTCATCCAAATGTTCTAAAGACAGCTGGAATTGATCCAAAAGAATATACAGGATTTGCTTTTGGATGCGGTATAGATCGTTTGACTATGATGAAATATCAAATAGAAGATATTCGTCATCTTGAATCTGGCAAACTTAATTTTTTGAGGCAATTTTAATGAAGATTAGCTTGAATACGATTAAAGAATTGTTAAATTTTGAATTACCTAATATAGATGAATTGGTTTCGAAAATAAATCAACAATTAGGCGGCGTTGAATCTATTGTTAATTTAGGAGAAAAATACAAAGATGTGACAGTCGTTCGAGTAGTGGGATGTGAAAAACATAACGATTCTGATCACTTGCATATTTGTAAGATTGATGACGGCGGAGTAATAAAACACGTTGAGCGAGACTCTGACGGTTTTGTTCAAGTTGTGTGTGGAGCGCCAAATGCGCATGAAGGTATGTTTGCCGTTTGGATTCCTCCTAAAGCGATTGTACCGTCTACATTTGACGATGCGGAGCCGTTTGTTTTGGATTCTCGCAAACTAAGGGGTGTTGTCAGTAATGGTATGTTAGCTGGAGGTGACGAAATTGCAATAAATGACGATCATACAGGAATTGTCGAAATAAAAAAAGACGATTTACACCGTAGTGTCAATTCAGCTGAGTTGAAACCTGGAGCGTCGTTTGCTAAATTGTTTGGTTTGGACGATATTATAATAGAAATTGAAAATAAGATGTTTACTCATCGGCCAGATTGTTTTGGTCAGATCGGTGTTGCTCGTGAAATAGCTGGTATATTTGGAAAAAAATTTGAAAGCCATGATTGGTATCTAAAAGACCCTATTTTTGAAATTGCTGATGATGTAGAGCTAGAAGTCTTTAATGACGCAAAAGAGAAGGTGTCGCGGTTTATGGCGGTAGCTATAAAGGACGTGTCAATAAAGCAGAGTCCACTTTGGCTACAATCTGATTTAGTTCGCTGGGGTGGAAAACCGAAAAATAATGTAGTTGATATTACTAATTGGATTATGCTATATACAGCTCAGCCTGTTCATGCATATGATTACGATAAAATAAGAGGCGGCAAGATAGGTGCTCGCATGGCTTATGACGGTGAGGAAATTACTCTACTAAATGATAAACGATATAAGCTAACAGCTAATGATATCGTGATTGCAGATGCAGTAGGTGCTATTGGGATAGCTGGTATTATGGGTGGTAGAGATAGCGAAGTATCTGAAGATACGAAAAATATTATATTGGAAGTAGCTACTTTTGATATGTATAGCTTGCGCAAGACTGCTATGAGACATGGTATTTTCACCGACTCGTTAACGAGATTTAATAAAGGGCAAAATCCAATTCAAAATGATCGCATTATTGCTAAAATGGTACAGATTATGACGAATTTGCTAGGCGCAAAGCAGGCTAGCCGGGTATATGATGAGAAAATTTTTGTTGATAAATTTGATGATTATTTTAACGGTAGATACGAAACAGACCATCTATTGATAGATAGGGATTTCATAAACAAGAGACTTGGTTCGGATTTATCAGTTGATAAGATTATTGAATTATTATCTAACGTTGAGATATCGCTTATAAATGATGGAGACAGCCTCAGAATCACTGTGCCGTTTTGGAGGACTGACTTAGAATTTTCTGAAGATATAGTTGAAGAAATTGGAAGATTGTATGGATTTGATAATTTGCCTATAAAATTACCAAAAAGAGAGATTAGTCCTGCAAAGAGAAATAACTTTAGAGAGCTGAAACAATCAATAAGGGAAAGCTTAGCGAGATCTGGCGCAAATGAAATTTTAACGTATAGTTTTGTGCATGAAAACTTATTTAAAAAAGCGGAAATAGACGTCAATTGCGCCTATAAATTGAGTAATGCGCTTAGTCCGGATTTACAATATTATCGCACCAATGTCTTACCAAGTTTATTAGATAAAGTTCATATGAATATTAAACTTGGTTATGATGAGTTTGTATTATTTGAGATAGGAAAGGGGCATGATAATAGATTAAGTCCCGATAGCGACGGAATACCGATTGACCGCAATTTTGTTGACGGCGTATATTCATGCAAGACAGATAAAGAGGGTGCGCCATACTATCGTATGCGACGTATTGTTGAAGAGATATTCATTGATTTGGGAATATTGGTCGAATTTATTCCTGTAGATGATGACCATTTGATAGCTCCATTTGATACAAAGAGAACTGCGCAGATTATGTATAATGGTATAAATTTTGGAGTAGTAGGTGAATTTAAGCGTTCTGTAAAAAAGAACTTTAAATTGCCTAACTATACAGCTGGATTTTCTATAGATTTAGATTTACTATCTAAAAACTTTATGGAAATAAATAACTACAGGCCACTCAGTAGATTCCCTTCTGTAACGCAAGACATATCGTTGAAGGCGTCTGTAAATGTCTCGTATGCAGAGTTGTTAGATATCGTACGACGCGGCTCTAAATATGATGATCTTGTAGTTGATATTGTGCCGTTAACCATTTATCAATCTTTGGAAGATAAAATGACATGTACGACGACATTTAGGTTAACATTTACAGACTACAATAGAACACTAACAGATAAAGATATAAATCCTATTATGGATAAAATTGCTAGTTTAGCGGCTAAAGAAAAAATGTAAAAAGAATATAGTGAATTTTAAATTGCCCCGTCTTTACACGAGACAATTTAAAGTCAGATGTAAAGCGGGGCTATTTTACTCTGGCAAATGTAGCCAGACCGCAATCGTCCAATCCAAGCAACACAATCGATTTAAACTCGTCGCGCGAACTATATTCAAGCAGTGTGTAGAAGGCTGCTAATTTAGGCATACCTTTTGGGATATATTCCAATTGGCAAGTAAATTCCTTAAATAAGTCAACCTTTTCTTCTTGCATGATGCACACGGCTTTGTTTAAACATAAACGTGCGAATGTGTCTACTTTTGGATCGAGCTTGTCATCTTTGTAGAATTTATCTACGCCGAGTACGGAACGATCTGCCTCACTATAGGGAACAAACTCATTTATATAAAGCTCTTGAGTTGTCTCGTCGTTGCCGAGATAATGTATCCAAGTGGGGATATCATCCTCGTCTATCTGACTTCCTTGACTGTGTATTTCGTCATTCTTGACTTGCGGATTTTTTTTCGAACCGAATATCCGTTTCAAGATGCGCCGTAACATTTTTACTCCTATTCCCTAGAGCCGGCCTCACGAAATATAACATATTTTTATTTTGATGACAATATTTTATTGTTATGTGCAAAATGCTATTATAATCAATTATGTTAGTGTCTGCTAGAATACATCCTAATTCGAAACATCGTGAGGAAA
This sequence comes from Saccharimonas sp. (SeqCode), assembly GCA_045646155.1. Lineage (GTDB taxonomy): Bacteria > Patescibacteriota > Saccharimonadia > Saccharimonadales > Saccharimonadaceae > Saccharimonas. The sequence goes on along the minus strand of JAZRKC010000035.1, from coordinate 9,375 downwards.
TTATAAAGAATGATGAATATTTTGATGTATATGTAAAGGATTTAGCTATCGAAGGTAGAGCAAATACTCGTTCGATTGAATTATTGTCTAAATATTTCGGAGTACCAAAAGCTAATGTATCTTTGGTGCGCGGAAAAACTAGTAAGTATAAAGTATTTAAGATACGCGAAATCAACTAAATACATAAGCTAAACGATAGTTTGCTGATATAATAAATTTATGAAATTATCACAGAATGACGGTTTAACTTCAAAGGAAGCTTCAAGACGTCTCGCAAAAGATGGCTACAATGAAATAAAAGATACAGAAAATAAAAATATATTTCGTTTGATATTTGAAATTATTGCTGAGCCGATGATTTTTCTGTTGCTGATGGTGGTGGCGGTTTATTTTTTGTTGGGCGATAAGATAGAGGCTATTGTATTATCCGCATCGGTTGTAGGTGTTATTGGATTAGAGTTTTTTCAAAATAGGCGTACGCAAAATGCCCTAGCTGCGTTAAAGGATTTAGCTAGTCCAACATGTGAAGTACTGCGTGATGGTATTAGAAAGACGATATCTACTAGAGAATTAGTCGTAGGCGATATAGTATTTCTGTCCGAAGGGTCACGTATGCCAGCTGACGGTATACTAATTAGCCAATCGAATTTAGCTGCTGATGAAAGTGTTTTGACAGGAGAGTCACTGCCTGTAGAAAAATCTATTCTAGAGGGTGATGATAAAAAGAAGATTTTCTCTGGTACGGTTGCGACAAGAGGACACGGAGTTATGGAAGTCGTCGCCATTGGCGCAAATACGGAAATAGGTAAAATTGGTAAATCATTAAGTCAAGTTGAGACAGAAAAGACATTTTTACAAAAAGATATAAATAGAGTTGTCAAAATATTGGCTATATTTGCTTCAATGGTGTCAATTTTGTTAATGATACTATTTTGGTGCTTGAGGGGTGATTTGCTGAGAGGATTTTTGGCAGGATTAACTCTATCTATTGCAGTATTGCCAGAAGAATTTCCAGTGGTCTTGTCTGTTTTTATGGCGCTTGGTGCATGGCGATTATCTAAAAATAACGTGTTAAGTCGACGAAATCAAACTATCGAAACGTTAGGTAGTGCAACAGTATTGTGTACTGACAAGACAGGTACATTGACTGAAAATAGTATGAAAGTAATGAGTATAACTACTCCTGACTGCACGGAATATACAAAAGGGGCGGAGTTTGATGAAATAGTAAAGTATGGCGTTTTAGCGTCACAGAAACATCCATTCGACCCGATGGAAGAGGCATTTATATTAGCTACTAATGACGTAGATGCTATATATGACAATGACGAGATAATAAGAGAATACCCACACGACGATTCTTTTATGTCTGTCGTGCATGTTTGGGGAGATAAAGACGGCAACATAAAAGACATTGCTATGAAAGGAGCTCCCGAGGAAGTTTTTGGTTTTTGTAAAATTCCATCGTCTAAACGTAAAGAATATGAGGTAGAGATTCATAAATATGCTAAAGATGGCTTGCGTGTCCTAGCGATAGCAAAAGGAAGGAATACTAATAAGATTTATGAAAATCGTGACAAATATGAATACGAATTTATGGGATTAGTTGCATTAGCAGACCCTATTCGTCGTGAAGCTAGACAAGCAGTTAAAACTGCCGTGCAAGCTGGTATAAGGGTGGTAATGATAACAGGTGATTATGCTGAAACGGCGCGCCGTATTGGTCGTGAGATTGGAATAGATTGTGAACGAGTCGTTACCGGAAGTGAGTTTGAAGAGGCTAGTGAACAGGAACGTAGAGAAATAGTTAAAGAAGTTTCGATATATAGCAGGGTTTCTCCAAACGCTAAATTAGCAATAGTAAATGCTATGAAGCAAAATGGTGAGATTGTTGCTATGACTGGTGATGGTGTTAACGATGGTCCAGCATTGAAGACGGCTCATATAGGTATTGCTATGGGAAAACGTGGTACAGATGTTGCTCGCGAGGCTTCGTCTTTAGTATTACTTGATGATAACTTTGCCTCAATAGTACGTGGTATACGTACAGGGAGACGAATATTTGCTAATTTGCAAAAAGCTACAGCGTATATTATTGCGGTTCATATACCAATTATCCTCCTGTCTGTTGTTCCGGTGTTATTTGGTTGGCCGATGATTTTACTACCTATACATATAGTATTTATGGAGTTTCTGATTGATCCTAGTTGTACATTTGTTTTTGAGAGTGAAAAAGAGAGTAGTAATATCATGAAGCATCCTCCGCGTAAATTAAATTCATCGTTGTTTAATAGGAGAAATGTCTTAACCAGTATAGTAGAGGGTATTGTTATGACTGCGGTAGTGGTTATTGCTAATTCGCACATGATATATTTAGGGTGGAGCGAAAATAAGACTAGAGCGGTTACATTTATGATGGTTATATTATTTAATGTAGCTCTCATATTAGCACTTTCTGGAATAAAGTCGATAAAAGAAGCTTTTAAGAATAAAATCACACCGTTAACTTTATTAATAGTTTTAATACCTGTTATATTGATGATTATTTATTCTACTCCATTTATGAGGACATTATTCCGTATAGAAGCATTGAGATTTAATGAGGTATTAGGAATAATTATTTCATCATTATTTATTACGATATTTATCAGGATAGTTCGTAGGTTTTTTGTTGAATCTAAAAATAGCTAATATAATTAGAGAATTACGTATAGATTTGTTAAAATGGAATAAAATATTGTAACGAGGGGATTATGTCTACTAAGAAAACTCAGAGAATAGGAATTTTGGTAATTTTGATTGTGACGCTAGTGGGTACTATAGGGTCGTTTTTGGCTATGGTTTTATCTACTAAGAATGATATAGACGATCAAGCTAAATTCCAAAAACTATATGATAAATACGAAGAAGAGAAAAAAGAATATGATAAAAAAGTAGCTGCTCAAGCAGACGAATTATCAAATCAATACTACGATATATTTAAACCATATGCAGAATATGTTTCTGCTTTTGATATCGATTCTGTAAAAGAACTGACAACGGAAGACCTAAAGGTAGGCGACGGTGCTGATATTGATGGCAAAACAAAAATGTCTGTTTATTATATAGGTTGGGATGCTCGAGCTAATATATTTGATCAGAGTATAGATAATAATCTAAATAAACTAAAATCTCCGCTTGCAATCAGTGATGGTATAGATAATATCGGCGTAATAGAAGGATGGAAAGAAGGAATAAAAGGTATGAAGATTGGCGGAGTTCGATTGATTACTATCCCTTCGGATAAGGCTTATGGAGAAGAAGGTAGCAAGGATCAGGATGGTAAAGAGACTATTGCTGCTAATATGCCTTTGAAATTTATAGTTATGGCTATTGAAAGTCCAAAGGAAATAGAAGCGCCGGATACAACTGAATTATTAGAAGCATACGGAAATTAATTTAGGAGCTATATGAAGGAACAAAAGGAAATACCATTAGTGATAATAGGAGCGGGCCCAAGTGCTTTGACGGCAGCTATATATACTACTCGAGAAGACGTAGAGACGGTGCTGTACGAAAAAGGAGTTGTCGGAGGGTTAATTGCGACTGCTGATAAAGTTGAGAATTATCCAGGATTTGTTGATGGAATTGACGGCATGCAATTAGCAGAGCAATTAGGTCAACAGGCCAAAAGATTTGGCGCTCAAATAGAATATGGAGAAGTTTCTTCTATTCGCCATGACAATAATAGACATATTTTGACTATTGACGGTAAGGATGTCTATGCGAAAGCGGTTTTGATAGCAGTCGGTAGCGAATATAATAAGTTGAATATACCTGGTGAGAGTGAATTGTATGGTCGTGGTGTGCATTACTGCGCAACATGTGACGGTGCTTTTTATCGTGATAAAAATATTGCAGTTGTCGGCGGCGGGAATTCAGCAATTCAAGAATCTATGTTTTTGACACGTTTTGTAAAACATATAGATTTGTTAGTGCGAAGCGAAATAAAGGCCAGCAAAGCTTTGCAGAGTGAACTAAATAAACTTATCGATGCAGGCAAATTGACAGTTCATTATGGTGTGCATTTGAACGAAATAATAGACAAAGATGGTCAAATTTGCATAAAAGCTATGAAATCAGATGAGAAGGTTAGTTATGATGTTGATGGCGTATTTGTATTTTTCGGTCTGAAGCCAAATACTCATTTTTTGAAAGATAGTGAAATAGAACTTGATGAAATTGGCCTAATAAAGACTGATAACAATCTCATGACAAATATACCAGGTGTATTTGCAAGTGGTGACGTGAGAAGCGGAGCTACTATGCAGGTTGCAAGCGCTGTTGGAGATGGTGCTACAGCTGCGATATCAATACGTAGATATTTAGAAGGTTTGTAGAATAACAAAAATAGCACTAAATTTAGTGCTATTTTTATTTGACATGATTATCTAGAAAGCTTTGTAATTGTGAGATTATATCGCTATCGCTAGTTTCTAATGCAATTTCACGTGTTCCTATTATACCGCTACTAAACATGAAGTTATGACTACCGGTCAACGCAATAGTTTCTCCGTTTGGCATTTTGAAAATTACAAATTTGGCGTGAAGATATTTGTCTCCTGTATATAGTGTCTCTGACTTGGCGGATAGTAACCCGACGCGAATTATAGCGCGATTAATAAAAGACGCATCTTGCCAATTATTGAAATACAGATGAGATTTCTTTTGGTGTAGTATTTTGTTTAATTTGCCTGTAGGGCAGTATTGAGATACTAGCGTTATTTCTGATGCTTGATTTGCTAGTTTACATACCCTATTGTATATTATGGATTTTCCGATTAACCCGCCATCAAATAAAACGGTATTTTTGTCGTTTAGTATAAATGAATGATTATAGATTCCGCCGCCTTTTTTGTCGTATTTGCGGATATTTGTAAATTCATTAACTAATTCATCCGCAAGGGCTTTGTTTGTTATTTTAAAAATGTAATCAAGATTATTAAAACTATCGTTATCTATATTTAGGCCGCCAAATGTATAACAAGTGTCATCTACAACTGACCATTTACAATGAGTTCTACCGTTAGCTAAGCTATTTGTTTTTTTGCCGAGCCAAGTAAAAGAGATGTTATGCTCTTTGAGCTGTTTTTTTAGTTTTATAGATTGTATGACGCGGGCTGATTGTTCTTTTGAGACTATTAAACGGAACTCTTTTGGCTCTAAGTAAGTAAAAACGTCTGCGGAAATTTTGACAGAAACTCCACGATCACTTGCACGACAAAGCGCATCAATAATAGAACGACTTTCGTGAGAGTCTGCTCGAATATTAGTAGCTATTATGCAAATTCTTGAAACAGCGTTGTTGATAGAATTTATTAATTCGTTCGGGTAATCTTTAGCTAGTATCAAGTTTGTCTTGATGCTGTTCGACATAATAATAGTATACCAAATGACAAAAAACTGGTACACTGTTGATAGACTAGTAATAAAAAGGAGATTAAATTGGCTGATTTCAATAAAGTGCTTACTCCAGGTAATATCGATGACGGGTTGATAAATACCGTTGTTGAGATTCCTCAAGGTTCACGATTAAAAATCGAGTGGGATCGCGAACGTGCTGTATTTATGCTTGATCGTGTTGAGCCTGCTATTTTTGCCAAACCATGCAATTATGGATTTATTCCACAAACTCTAGATGAGGATGGCGATGAACTAGATACTCTTATTGTTTGTCCAGAGCCGCTAACGACTGGTGTTTGGCTAGAAGCAAAGATTATCGGAGTTATGAAATTTGAAGATGATGGCGAAGTTGATGACAAAATTGTTGTCGTTCCATCAGATAACCGTGACGATGATCGTATAAATAGTTTGCATGATATACCTCAATTAGTTAAGCAATTAGAACATCACTTCACTCACTACAAGGATTTAAAGAAACCTGGAAACACTAAGGTTGTCGGTTGGGGTGACGTAGAAGAAGCAAAAAAAATAATTAAAGAATGTATCGAAAGATACTCAAATAGATAGGTGGGAATATGAACTTTTTAGAAACTTTAAGCATTAACGATATCAATGGAATTATCTATATCGCAGGCGGATTTCTCGCTGGTGCTATTTTGTCATTTATTGTCAGCTTCTTGTTTTTGTCTAGGAAACATAACGACAAAACAAACAACTACAATCCGTTAGAATCTAATGCGAATATAATTCCGCAGGAGCAGACTATTCAACCTGATGTAGCAATAGGACAAGTTGCTGTAGCAGACAATATAGCCACGCAAGCGTCTGGCGATAATACTGAAATAAATCCTGTAAATCAAGAAAATATTAATTCTGATACTCAAGATATAGCGGGCGATATGTCGAATATTGATCTAACTCAGCCAGCTGCACAAGAGACTGTTAGTCAGGATATGCCTATAGATGATGTTGCTATACAAACTGTAGAGCCTACTATTCCAGTACCTCAAGATTCAATGGGTGATACAATCGCCCAGACTGTTGAAAATAATCAAGTAGTGGAAGGAGTTTCATCTCTAGAAACTCAAGAGCTTACAAATGCACAGCAACAAATAGACACTCAGATATCTAATTTAGAGACAGCAAATAGTATTCCTAGCGATGCTAATTATAGCCAGACAGCGCAGACAGCGCCAGAACAAATACCAAATGAAAATACGCAGGAAAATATTACTCCTCCGATACAGTAGGTGAAAATATGTAAATAAATAGCTTTGCAAATGTAAGGCTATTTATTTTTTTGTTTAATACCTTTTTTGTAGAAAGAGTTAGTAACGTTGGCTATAATACCTAGTAGGCTAGTCTTCTTTAGTTGAGATTTTAGATTTATTTTTGCGTGTGGCGTAAATGTGTAATTTAGCCATTCTGTTTTCGGTTTTGCCTTTTTGTTTGTTAAGATTTCTATAACATCTCCGTGTTTTAGTTTGTAACTAAAAGGTTGCATTTTGTTATTTATAATAAAACCGCTTGTTCTAGATGCTAAATCAGAATGGATTCTATAAGCAAAATCTAGCGGAAAAGCGCCGTCTGGTAGATCGTATATGTCACCTTTGGGCGAGTATACAAAAATACGATCTCCGAATAGGTCTATTTTCAAATCTTGTTCATTGAATTTTTTCCCAGCACGCAACAAAGCTGCGGCATCTTGTAAATGTTTTATCCAATATAGATCTGCGGGCAACGGTGCTATAGCGCGATGTTTATATGCATTTGTAAGTTTCTGCTCATTATAATGAAAACTCGCAGCTAGTCCTTTTTCTGCATAATCATGCATTTGTTTGGTTCTAATCTGAAATTCGACATGTTGACCAGTTTTTGTAATAACGGTAGTATGTAACGACTGATATCCGTTTGGTTTCGGTTTTGCTATATAATCTTTAATCCTATTTAACATAGGTTCGTGTAGTCGATGGATTTCGTCGAGTACTAGATAGCAAGTTTCTATATCATCAACTATTATACGTAAAGCAATTAAATCATAAATATCGTCTATATTTTGAACGCGATGTAGTTTTTTATAGAGGCTATAAACACTCTTTACGCGACCATCTATAGTATGGTCTATACCTTCAGTTGCTAAATGGCTATCTATTTTGTTTCTGACGCTTTGTAGACGTCGCTCGCTTTTTTTGAGGCGGCTATCCATTAGATGTTTAGTTTCGTTAAATTTTTCTGGCATCAGATAACGAAAGCTTAATTCTTCTAGCTGTACTCGAACTCGCCCCATATTAAGCCTATCTGCAATAGGGGCGAAAACGTCAAGCGTTTCTCTGGCGATTTTCTTTTGTTTTTCGTCGCTTTTGAATTGTAATGTCCTCATATTGTGCAAGCGATCGGCTAATTTGATTATAATGACACGAATATCTTGACCAACTGCAATCATGAGTTTCATTAAATTACTGGTAGTATCTGGCAGGTAACTTTCGAGATTACGCATGCCGGCACGAGCTTGACCGACTTTTGTGACACCATCAACCAAAAAGGCTACATTCCGATTAAATAGTTTTTTAATTTCATCGAGTGTTGCATCTGTATCTTCTACCGTATCGTGTAACACTCCGGCTATTACGGAATCTATATCCATACCCCATTCGATTAAAAGAGATGCTACATATAGCGGGTGGCTAATATATGGGTCGCCACTTTTTCTAAATTGTCCATGATGCTTCTCGGTCGCATATTTTATAGCGCGAGATAATTGAGATAATTGGCGTTTGTTGTAATGTTTTTTTGCTATTTCAATTAGCTCATCCGCTTCCATATATATTTATTATAAAATAGTTTAGGTATTTTGTCATGATGTTATAGATGATTTCATAATGTTTACATGATATATTAAAACGTTTATACTTATAGTATGAAGATATTTCTAGGGGCTGATCACGGCGGATTTTATCTAAAGGAAAAAATCCAAGCTTATTTGACTAAACGAGGTGTAGAGTGGGAAGATGTTGGCGACAAAGAGCTTAATCCAGATGATGATTTTCCTCAATTTGCTCAAATGGCATGCATAAAGGTATTGGGTGAAAACGAAAAAGACGACCCTCGTGCTATTTTGATATGTACAGGTGGTCAAGGCATGGCTATGGCTGCAAATAGATTCCGTGGAATTAGAGCGGCTGTGATATGGGATAAATTTGAAGCGCATGAATGCAGACACGACAATAATTCTAACGTTTTGTGTTTACCGGCTAGGATATTAGATTCTCCCGATGACGACCTAGAACTATGGAAAGGTATAATCGACGAATGGATTGATACTCCATTTGCTAATGCGGCGCGATATATTAGGCGTAATGCGGAATTGGATAGGTTTTAATGGCAGAAATAGTACCAACTATACTAGCAGAAGACAAGGATACTTATAAAGCAAGTATTGAACAGACAAGCTCGTTTACAAAGCGTATTCATATAGATATTACAGATGGGCAATTTGCGCCTAGTATTACTGTAGAGGTTGGCGATCTTTGGTGGCCGCAAGGGTGTATAGTTGATATTCATGCTATGGTATCTTACCCTAGCCAGTATGTAGATGCGCTGATAGAATTACATCCAAATATGGTTATATTCCATGCTGAAGCATTGGAAGATATCACCCCTTCGATTCAGAAATTAAAAATTGCTGGTATAAAAGCTGGGGTTGCGCTATTGAAGGCGACAGTACCTTCTACTGTAGCGCAATATTTACAGATAGCTGATCACGCCCTCGTGTTTACAGGCGATTTAGGTCATTATGGCGGTGTAGCTAGTATGATGCAGTTAGAAAAGGTTCGTATTATCAAAAAAATGCAGCCAAAAATAGAAATCGGCTGGGATGGCGGCGCTAATCAAGATAATGTCTTTAATTTAGTAAAAGGCGGTGTCAATATAATT
>JAZRKC010000034.1:0-3736 GCA_045646155.1 Saccharimonas sp. (SeqCode) | reverse complement strand
TGATAGATTTGGACTAGCGCAATTACATCAGTTGAGGGGGCGAGTTGGTCGTGGTAAATATCAAAGCTACTGTTATTTGTCTATGAGCGATAATAGTAAACCTACGGAACGATTGCGAGAGATTGAAAAATCGGACGATGGATTTTATTTAGCTGAAGTAGACATGAAATTGCGTGGCCCTGGTCAAATTTATGGACGAATGCAACATGGTGCCTTGAATCTGCAGATTGCCACATTGGCTGACACTGCTATGATATCTAGAGTACAAAAAGCTGTAAAAACATTTATAAATCGAGCAGACGAGCTAGAGGAATATATAAACAAGAACAAATCAATTCGCAAATATCAAAGGTTGACTACGCTAAATTAAATAAAAGCCCCAGTGACGGAGCTTTTACTTCATCGTCATCTGGGGTTGTTCTAAAAGAAGTATCCTGGAATAAAACAATGCAACAAAAATGCTGCAATACCCATACCGATGATGATGAATATTGCGGACTTAACTATCCCTTTTTTGTCCCAGTTTTCTATATGTAATAAAAAACTGGGGAGGCCAAAATATCCAGTTAGTATGCATATTATAGCGATAAGGAATATCCACAACCATGCCATGAAGTCGTACATTTTATCCTTTCCGTAGGAACCTCTAAGTTATATTATAGCATAAAATAGCTTATAAATAAAGTAGAGGAATAGTATGATTGTTATGGCTGGCGTATATTTTGTATCAAATTACGTATATCGATAGTGCTTTTGTTATCATTGATTAATACACCATGAGGGTCGAATATGGATTGAATGTCTTTGTATATCTTGGTTAAGTCTTGATTTAGACGTGTGTATATAAAGCGTGCTTTTGTTTTTCCTTCGGCGCCATCCGGTGTTAGGATGCAATCGAGTTTATTTACAACAATAGATAGGTCATCGATTAACTTGAATAGCTTCTGTTTGTCGGTTATTTTTAATAAATTAAAAATCGGATACAAACTGAATTTACGAGATAAGATATCGCCAATTATAGGCATATCGCGGGCGTATTTTTTTGATAGTATATCTATAGCTTTGAAGAAATCTGAAGTTTTGTCTTTTGGTACATGGATATTTTCGTATAATTTAGGCAAAATTAGAGGCTCATCTTGGGATAATGAAACATACTCTGTAATATCTAGCAGAGATTTTATGGAATCGTCATCTTCTTCTGGTAAGTATATAGATAAATCTGGTTCGTTTTTATATTTTGATTGGATGCGCTTTAACGCCCGTTTTCGTTTGCTATGGTTCGGATTGGATATACCCACTAATACTATTGACGACGGTTTGAAATCTTCGGATACAGAGGTATAATAAGGTATATTTTTGCCAGTGGATATCGCTTGTTCTATTAATCTAGCGTCAATATATTTAAGTACATCTATTTTTCTTTTTGTGAGTTCTTCGCAAACTTCGAGAGAACGTGTGGTGTCTTTGAATATCAAAGCGCAGTATGAGGTATCTCCTATAGAAGGCTCGGCCTTTAGTATCATTTCACTGATAATACCTAGCGTTCCTTGCGCGCCTACAAAAAGAGGTGTTAGGTCTATGGAGCCATCTCTACTTCCAACTTTTGATATAGAATTGTAACCCGTATTGTCGTTTGGGTCTATATTTGATATAGTCTCCGCATATTCCTCTAGTATTCTATCTATACCACGATAGATATCTCCCTCTAGACTTTGTAAACCTTTCTTTGTGTTTACTTCACGCTTGCTGAGTCTACCTGTTTGAATGATGTCTCCATTTGATAATATAACTTCAAGCTGATTTATACATGAATTTATATTGCAAAAACTATCTTGTTCGCTAGAATGTACTCCATTTGCAATAACGCCACCAACTGAAGAAGAGTTTGGAATATCGGTAAATTGTGGTATCTCTACACCGAAAAGATTTAGATTGTCTTGTAGCTGCTTGATTGATGCACCAGGCTGTAATCTTACTAATTTTTGTCGAGAATCGTATTCAAAGATTTCGTTCATATGTTTTGTAACATCTAACAATATACCTTTTGTAAGCGATGCGCCTGTAGTATCCAAACCCGCTCCGCGAGCCGCTAGAGACATAGGGTAGCCTTTTTCTGATAGTTGATGTACAAAGCTAGCAATTTTTCTGATGTCGTTTGTTACGCGCGGAAAAACCACGATCTCTGGTTTTATAGTAAGCGCACCTTTGTCGTTTTGGTATTGTTGACGTACATCCTGACGTGTCGTAACTTCACCTTCTATATAGCCGCGTAGATATGTAGCCGTTCTACTCATTATTACCTCTAGTTATCATAATCTATATAATATTCTAACATAAGCGTGAAAAATAATACAGAATCATGATGATATATAAAAAATAGTTAAAATGATATAATCAAAGTCAATGGAGTTTCATAACTTCATTGATGGCTAGCGTCATGATACAATTCCCCAGAGACTTCACATACATGGAGGTTTTATGAACACAACCTACTACTTAGGGAAGGAATTCCCTAAGGAGACGAAAATATTGGAATATATGTCGTCTAGTAAAAAAGAGCTCGCAGGATTTATTGATAAAATCTTTGCTTTTACAGTTTATGAAAAAAATGGCGAAATTTGGCAAAAACGAATGATTAGCTGTTATTTTCATGAATACGACATTTACGGAGATAGTATGGATCTTGAATACGGAACATACTTACTGAAAATAAGAGCAAGTGTCAGTGATTTTAATAGGGGATATGTATATGCGAACAAAGGATGGCTTCTAGTTTATGATTTTTCTAAGCCAGAAGGTCATTTATTCAAGGCTGAGACGCCAATTGAATACTAGCTGTCTAGTCTTCGTTTTTGTGAAAATAGTTTTCGTGAAAATGAAGACTATTTTCTTTGATATGGTTATCTTGTTGAGCAATCTAAAAAGTATGGTATAGTATAGACATCATGAGTGGTTACGTATATATTTTGACGAATCCAAGTTTTCGAGATGACTGGGTTAAGATTGGAAAGAGCTCTCGACCAGTTAATATTCGCTCAAAAGAGCTGGATAACACAGCTGTACCGCTTCCATTCGAGATTTATGCAGTTATGAAGACTGAGAAATATAGCGAAGCCGAAAAACAAATCCATGGTTTGATTGATATTGTTAATCCTGGAATGCGTATACGAAAAGGTCGTGAATTCTTTAATGTCTGCAGCAAGTTTTCAAGCTCATTCATCTTTTGATTGGAGAATCCTGAGGGACATATTGCTGTAAAAGAGACTTTGCAATGAACTTTACGGCACCCGAGATAGTTCAGAACCGCCGTCAGATTCCTGATCAGAAGCTGCTCATTCTGATTTCTTTCACAATAATACAGATAATGAATTTCTTTCGGACTGAGAACAGTCGCTGCTGCAACATTACCGAAAAGCACTTCATTCGGTGTGCTTTCATTTCTGTAGGTTTCAAATGCCATTGCAACAGAAGGCTGAAGCCTGTACGTCAGAATGAAAGGAATCCTCTCAATCAGCACTTCATCATTAGCTTTATAGTTCCGGTATAAATTTGCTTCACAGACTGGAAAGAATGCTTTCCGGATGAGCTGAAGTCTTGTTTTGATCTCCGCAGCGATATATGAACTGATAAATGCAGAATGATCGATTGCTTCCTCAAAAGTATTCTGATAATACCTGAATTGTTTCGTATAGCTCTGTACTCCATTCAAGATATTCTGAAGACAGAATTGATATTG
>JAZRKC010000033.1:0-2365 GCA_045646155.1 Saccharimonas sp. (SeqCode) | reverse complement strand
ATATGGCGTCATTTATTGGTAAAAGATAAAAAGAAGGTAATCTAAATGATATACAAGAATCTATATTAACTATTTTGATATCAGTTGGTATATCGCTAGGAATCGTAGTTGTAATACAAAAAGATTTAGGTACAGGACTATCTATTGCTTCCGCTATAGGTGCTATGCTTTTTGTCAGTGGAATAGACAAAAAAATACTCATTAAAATTGGATTAGGTTTTTTTGTATTGTGTTTGTTAGCTATATTATTGTTCCCGCATCGTATGCAGCGCATCACGACGTTTTTTACTCACGATGTCTTTAGTGAGAGTTCGGCGACTAGTGACGAGGATTATCACATAAAGAATGCCATGATCGCTTTGGGATCTGGCGGAATGTTTGGTCGTGGTATAGGTAGAAGTATTCAGGCGACAGGGTATTTGCCGGAAACTGTTAATGATTCTATATTTGCAGTGATAGGGGAGACCTTTGGATTTGTGGGGGCTGTATTTATCGTAATGATGTTTACAGGATTATTGGTTAGACTGCTTAGGATTTCTGATAGATTACCGGAAATGTCTATGAGATTAGTAGTGGTTGGAGTTTTTGGATGGTTATTTGCGCATATTATTATGAATATATTTTCTATGATAGGGCTATTGCCATTAACAGGTATAACTTTGCCGCTTTTGAGCTTAGGTGGGACTAGTCTAGTATTTATGTCTTTGGCGTTGGGGATAGTTTTCCAATTATCTCGATATACGGTACATTCTGATTCACAAAAAATAAAGGAGGTTCACTATGCGAATTCTCGCAGCAGGAGGCGGGTCGGGCGGACACGTGACGCCAGCCGTCGCAGTTTTGCACGAAATTAAGAACAGGCATCCAGACGCAGAAATTAGATTTTGGTGCGACAAGAAATTCAGCAAGCAAGCACGTAATATCGTCCAAAAATTTGATAAAAATATCAAAGTAGATGTTATTACTAGCGGAAAATTGCGCAGATATCATCATCTAACGATATGGCAGCATCTGGCTAAATTCAAGGATATTATATGGCCTAATTTGATAGATAGTTTTAGGATTGTTGCAGGTGTTTTTCAATGTGCATTCAAGATGATAATATGGAGACCTGATGTCATATTTACCAAAGGAGGATACGTTTGTCTACCTATAGGTATTGCGGCTTATGTATTACGTATACCTTTAGTGATTCATGATTCCGATGCTCATCCAGGACTAACTAATCGCGTATTAGCTAAATGGGCTAAATTCATTGGCACAGGTGCTCCGCTAGAATTTTATAATTTTCCGAAATCTATAACTAGGTATGTTGGAGTGCCGGTGGGGAAGGATTTTTATCCTAGGACAAAAAAGGATAGAATTGCGCTAAAAGAGTCTATTGGGTTTGACGGTAACCGTCCACTAGTAGTAGTTACTGGGGGAGGTTTAGGCGCTCAGCGAATAAATAAGGCTATTTGCGATAATATCGACGATATACTAAAGGTAACGAATGTTATTTTGATTTGCGGTCAGCATAATTATGCAGATTTAAAGGATAAAATGCCAGAAAATGACGAAAGATTTAAATTATTTGCATTTGTCAGTAAGGGTATGTCTGACATGTTAGCAGCGGCTGATTTGGTTGTTGCTAGAGCTGGCGCAACAACAATTCTAGAATTAGCCGGACTAGCAAAGCCTACTATATTAATTCCTAACGCAATGCTTACAGGAGGGCATCAGGTAAAGAATGCGCTTGTTTATGAAAAGGCTGGAGCGGTTGATGTATTGAGTGAAGAAGAAATGGAAGCAGATAGTAATATTATCTTGAATAAAATAGTAGATTTACTAAAAGATGATAAAAAAATGCAGGAAATGGGCAGGGAATTTTATAAATTTGCCAAACCAGATGCTGCAAAAGATATGGCTGATATGATTTTGTCTGCTATAAAATAAAATCATTTTTAATGGGTGGTATAATATAAAATAGATAAAAGCATAAAAAGTATGATTTTTGGAAAAAGAAAGAAAAACGTGCCAAATAGAAGGCGTATTGTTTCTGGCGATAATAGTCGCTTTAAAAACTCTACGTACTATAGTAGTGCAACGAATTTTCGACGAAATCATACTATTACAGGGAGTTTATCTACTAACGTAAGTAGTGTAAGCGAGGAGAATGCAAATCTTAAGTCTTCTAGAGTAAAAACTCATGAGCTCAGGCGTCATAGACGAAAGATAATATTATATTTGATAGGCTCTATTGTATTATGTATCGCGCTAGCGTGGAGTTTGTATCAATTAATTTCTGTCCCAAAGGTTGTTGTAAATGGTATTGAAAATACAAAATATGAAAAAATATATAAAGACGCTATTCAAAAATATTTAT
>JAZRKC010000032.1:0-5770 GCA_045646155.1 Saccharimonas sp. (SeqCode) | reverse complement strand
GTATAGCGATATTTTGTATCAAAAACAAAAGTGCTAAAATAATAACAATGGCACGAGCACTCTACCGAAAATATCGATCAAAAAATCTTGATGAAATTGTTGGTCAAGATCATATTACTCGCATACTAAAAAAAGCAATCGAAACAGATACTTTATCTCATGCATATTTACTGACTGGCCCTAGAGGAGTCGGTAAAACTTCAATCGCACGAATATTAGCTCATGAAATAAATAGAATTCCATATACAGATGAATCCACTCATATAGATATTATTGAAATTGATGCCGCTAGTCATACCAGCGTAGATGACGTGCGCGAATTAAGAGAAAAAGCTCAAATTGCGCCGACTAGCTCACGCAAAAAAATATATATCATTGACGAAGTTCACATGCTCTCAAAAGCAGCGTTTAATGCGTTGCTTAAAATCCTAGAAGAACCGCCTGAGCATGTTGTATTTATATTAGCTACTACAGATGTAGAAAAATTACCCGCCACAATACTCAGCCGAGTCCAACGCTTCAATTTTCGCACTGTTAAGCATGACGTTGTAGCCAAACATCTGGGTACTATAGCTCAAAATGAAAACATAAAAATCAATGATGATGCTTTGTTTTTGGTTGCGAAACACGGTCAGGGCAGTTTTCGAGATAGTATAACGTTACTCGACCAGCTCCGAAATTTGTCTGATGATATAATCACCGCAGAGTTAATACAGTCAGTATTAGGACTAGCAAACGATCAATTAATAAACGAGTTGATTGATTCATTCAAAACCCAGGATTTAGAAAGAATCAACTCAATACTTGATGAGTTTGAATCAGAAGGCGTCAATCCAACCATATTAGCAACGCAAATAATACACGAAATAAGACCTCGTATTATATCTGATATTAAATTATCTAAACTACTAGATAATTTGACCGAGGTAAGCCGTAGCAGTTGGCCATATATAAAATTACTACTAGCATTTATTGACGATGATATATATCAGCCAAGTAAACCATCTGAGTCAAGAACAAAAAATATCCAAACGTCAGCAAAACCCGCAAGAAAGCCTTCAAGTAAGCCTAATGAGGATACTGTTTCAATAGATACAAAAACAGAAGCTAGACAAAAACCTGAGACGGAATCTAGAGCAGAAGCTAAAACGCCCGACGAGAAACCAGAGCCAGAGCCAGAGCCAAAGCTTAGCACAAAACATGATTCAGACAAAAACAAACCTTTCCCATGGGAAGATTTCACGAGTAAAATCCGAACAGATACAATTGGGGTAGCAACTTTGCTTAATCAATCGCATTACAAATTTGACGGCGATACTTTGTTGATATATGCTGGTAAGAAATTTGTAAAAAACAAGCTGGACAAATCATTATCTCTATTGTCAAAAATATCGCAAGAACTAGGATTTGATATAGAGATTACTATAACAGACCAATCTCCGCCTCCAAAAAGTCAAGAAGCGGCAGATATTATTAACATAATGGGTGGAGGAGAGGAGGTTAAATTATAATGCCAAAAGCAAAAGACGAAAATGTATCCGGAAAAGTTCCTCCACAAAGTTTAGACGCCGAAATGAGTCTACTTGGTGCCGTGTTAATAGATGACGAAGTAATGTCTGATGCTTCCGAAATTGTTCATGCCAAAGATTTTTATGATAAACGACATCAAACTATTTATAGCGGTATGATGCGCTTATATGAACGACATAAGCCTGTCGATTTGTTGACTTTGACGGAAGAATTAAAGAAAAAAGATGATTTAGAATCAGTTGGAGGCTCCGCATATCTCACCGAACTAACAAATTACGTTCCTACATCCGCGCATGCCTCTAGTTACGCAGAAATTATATCCCAAAAGGCCGTCAGAAGACGTCTAATCAAAGCTAGTGCAGATATAGGTGAAATGGGCTTCGACGAAGAAACTCCTACTCAGGAGCTGTTAGAAAAAGCTGAAGCTGAACTTTTTTCTGTCTCTGATCAATCTCTAAAACAAGACTTAACTAGTATAGAAGACGTCCTTGATATGAGTTTTGAAAGGATAGAGGAATTACATCGCAACAAGGGTCAGCTAAGAGGCGTTCGCACTGGGTATCGAGATTTAGACAACATAACCGCTGGCTTACAGAAGTCAGATTTAATCATAATCGCTGCCCGCCCTGCTATGGGTAAAACCACCTTTGTTACAAACCTAGCATACAATGTAGCTACTATCGAAAAGAAACCTGTCTTGTTTTTTAGTCTAGAAATGAGCAAAGACCAGCTAGTTGATCGCATGCTTGCAGACGCTTCCGGTGTTGACAGCTGGAATATTCGTACAGGAAACTTATCTGACGAAGATTTCGCGAAATTATCAGAAGCAATGGGTGAAATGGCTGAAGCCCCTATGTATATTGACGATACTGCAGGGCTTAGTGTTCTAGAATTAAGGACAAAGGCTCGACGATTAGCACACGATCAGCCTCTAGGATTAATAGTCATAGACTACTTGCAGCTCATGCAATCAAACGGGAATCATAACGGAAACCGTGTCCAGGAAGTTTCAGAAATATCACGAGGACTAAAACTAATAGCCAGGGAGTTAAATGTACCCGTGATAGCTCTTTCGCAGCTATCACGAACTGTAGAGCAACGAACCCCACCTATACCAATGCTCTCAGACCTCCGCGAATCAGGTTCTATTGAGCAAGATGCCGATATTGTCATGTTTATATATCGTCCAGGATATTATGAGCCAGACAATCCTGAAGTCGCTAATATAACAAAATTAATCATAGCCAAGCACCGTAATGGCCCTGTGGGCGAGATTGGTCTATACTTCGATCCAGAGCGACTACGTTTTGTGCCGTTAGATAATCGTCATTAGAGTATTCACGTGATATAATCATAAGTACAATGAAACGACGTATCACAGGCTATATCTTGTATAAACATAGATACCACCTAAGTTATCTATTGTTGATTGCGATCGGCATTATAACTATATACGTAACTATATTTCACGCTCCAAATGCATTGCGTCAAGCAGAAATTGAAACATCATTGCAGTCTAGTAGTTTATCATTAAGCACCCTAGACCCTACAATGTTTGTAGATTTGCCTTATCATACTATTCAAAATATAGGTTTTAAAATATTTGGTGTATCACAATTCAGTATAAAATTACCGTCAATATTTCTAGCAATAATGACATCTATTGGTATATTTTTCCTGACAAAAATCTGGTTCAAGAAAAACATAGCTATAATAGTCACATTGTTATCTATCACAACTACGCAATTTCTATTTATGTCTCAAGACGGCACTCCAGCGATTATGTTTAGCTTTTTGACTATATGGCTATTGTTAGCTTCAACTCAAGTTTGCCGTGTTCATTATTTCTCTACATTATGGAAAGTAATAACATGCGTGCTGATGGCTATATCCTTATATAGTCCTCTGGGGATTTATTTAGTAATATCTTTGGCAGTCACAGCATCTTTTCACCCTCACATACGCCACACTATCAAAAAAAGCAAACCATCACGCATGGCAGTAGCTATAATATTATCAATAATCACCGTCGCGCCATTGATATACGCAACTATAATTAAGCCTAGTGTTATACGAGATCTACTAGGTATACCATCAAGCATAAATATAGCTAATAATACAAAAGAAAGTTTCTCGAATGTTTTTGAATTTTTCTCGGTACAAAATAGCGATTTACTGCGCCCTATATATTCAATCGTTGTCATAGCATTAGCTATCATAGGTATATACAGTATGATAAAAATCAAATACACAGCTAGAAGCTACACAATTTCTATACTCAGCGTCATAATAGTAACTATTGCATTTATAAACACACAACATCTATCTGCAACTTATCCAATAGTAGTATTGTTAATGGCTATGGGTGTAGTAAAAATAACAACAAGCTGGTACGAACTATTTCCATTCAATCCTTATGCGCGAGTTGCAGGATTGATACCTATATCTATACTGACATTTGGTGTCATGACATCTAGCATAATAAGATACGTAGGCAATTATAGCCATAATCCAGACGTGCTATCACATTACACAAACGATATAAAACTACTATCCGACATTAATCCAATTGGTTCGCATAAAAAATCTATAATCGTAGCAGATGATGAGAAGAAGGTATACAATTTATTATCACATTTCAACAAAAACTTAATTGTCTTAGATGGTAATTCAAATGTAATATCAAATGAAATTATCGTCACAAACAAAGCAAAGCAACATGTTGTGCTTCCAGATGGTTATGATATTCAAAAAATAATAACAAATCAAAAAGCAAACAATTCAGATAGATTCTATATCTATACCAAAGCTAAATAATACGCTATACTATAGTAAGCTAATCAAGGAGAACATATTATGGCTTTAGATCAAATGAAAATGATAAACGACCTAAGGAAAGCTCAAAAATCACTGTCTAAAGAGATTGTAGAAGTTGAAGCAGGCGACGGTGCTGTTGTAGTACAAATTACAGGTGAGCTAAAAGTTAAATCTATAAAAATCGATCCAGAATATGTTGATTTAGAAGATATACATCAATTAGAACATTGGATTGAAATCGCAATTCGAGACGGGCTAACAAAAGCACAAGAAATTGCTGCAGAAAAAATGAAGCCACTTATGGGCGGACTTGGCAAACTTGGACTATAAATTATGTCTCAAATTTTGCCGGACACATTACTCCGTGCGATTGATGAATTAGGGAAATTACCCGGTGTTGGGGCTCGCACAGCCGAACGATATGCGTATTTTTTGTTGCGAACAGACAAACATACTAGTGAAGCTATAGCAAAGGCGCTAGCAGAGCTGCATAACGGAGTAAAAACATGTCCAATTACATTTGCTCTAATAAATAAAGAAGAGGATATATCACCTCTATATAACGATGAGTCACGCAATAAAAGAATTATCGCCGTAGTAGAGGAGCCTCTCGACATTGTAGCTATTGAGAGAACTGGACTTTTCACTGGCACATACCACGTGCTAGGAGGAGCAATTTCTCCTATCGACGGAATTGGACCAGAGCAATTACATATACCCGAATTATTAAAGAGAATAGTTAATGATAATGTCGAAGAAATAATAATAGCTACAAACGCTAGCGTAGAAGGGGAATCTACAGCGTTATTTATACAGCAACAAATCAAAGATTCTAATATCGACGTAAAAGTCTCTAGACTAGCACGCGGTATACCAGTTGGGGTTGATCTGGAATACGCCGATCAAATCACACTTTCACACGCACTAGAAGGTAGGCGAATTCTATAAGCTACGACTTTTTTACTTTTCTTGATACAATATATTTAATGTATAAAGAAGCTATATCACTAATAAATAACGCTCAAAAAATAGTCGTCATACAAGGAGAAAATCCAGACGGAGATAGTTTGGGTAGTTCTTTGGGGTTAGAAGGAATATTATCTGACTTAAACAAAGAAGTTGTATTGTATTGCGCAATCGATATTCCTAAATACTTACACTACGTTATAGGATGGGACCGTGTTACAAATATTTTTCCATTCGATGCCGACTTGGCCATAATTGTAGATACATCATCTGAAACATTATTAGAAAAAGCGTTATCTTCTACTGGTGTTCGAAATTTTCTAGAAAACCATAAAGTATTAGTACTAGACCATCACGAAGATGACGATTCTGCTAGTTTAAATTTTGATTTCACGCGTGTCATAAACCCAAACACTGCTGCAACTGGCGAAATGATAACCGAGCTATGTGCAGAAGC
>JAZRKC010000031.1:0-9836 GCA_045646155.1 Saccharimonas sp. (SeqCode) | reverse complement strand
ATCCATTTGGTGCCCCGGGCAGGAGTCGAACCTACAACCCTTTCCTTAGGACGGAACAGCTCTATCCAATTGAGCTACCGAGGCATATTTATGAGGAGTAAATCTCCTCATAAATTTAATTATATCATGGCCTTATCTTGTAAATCTTTCATTTATCGCATGATATTCATAGATTTCAGCGTCAGAAAACCAATGATCAATTTCCTTCTTTGCTTCTTCTGGATCTCCGCTGGCGTGAATCAAATTAGGCACTCCTTTGTCCTCATTATCAGCATATCCAAAGCTCATATGAGAGAAGTCACCACGTATAGTACCCATATCTGCGCTCATAGGTTCAGTTGGACCAACAATCTTACGAACAAGAGCAACAGCCCCTACTCCTTCAAAGACCATAGCAATAACTGGACCAGTCATCATGAAATCTAAAGTCATACTAAATGCTTTTTCACCACGACGAGTTACCATCTTGCCAATTTCTTCATAATGCTTATAATAATGCTCTCTTGTGGGTGCAATCATTTTTGTTGCAACAATCTTTAGACCTACTCTTTCAAATCTTGTTAGAATTTCTCCAACAATACCACGTTGCACAGCATCTGGCTTAAATACAACCAATGTTTTCTGTACTTTATCCGACCCTGACATAACACTCCTAACTTTATGGTTTATATATGAAATAATTGTATCAAATTATTTAAATAATTGCTCGAATACATTTTTTATTCGACATATACCCCTTTACGCGTTATTATATTTATATGGAAATGTCTGATTTGATAATCGATTTTGCTGAATATCTAGAAGTAGAACGTGGTCGTTCCAGTAAAACATCTGAAAACTACGTCAGATATCTAAACCGTTTTCTAGATTTTGCAGGATACGACTTGAAAGTTGAGCAAATAACTCCTGAATTAATACGCAAGTTTAGATTATGGTTAAATCGAATAACAGACGATAAAGGCAATGAAATCGCTCTAATAACACAAAGCTATCATCTAATCGCTCTTAGGGGGTTCTTAGACTACCTCAGTAAACGTGACATAAAATCTATGCCTCCAAATAAAATAGAGCTACCAAAAACCCACCGAAAACAAGTAACTTTTCTCCAGCTAGATGAAGTGACTCGCCTACTAGATGCTGTTCCAGATGATGATAACCTACCAAATCTAAGAGATAAAGCTATTTTGGAATTATTATTCTCCAGTGGATTACGCGTGTCTGAATTAGTGAATTTAGATCGAGATCACATAAATACCAAAAGACGCGAATTTATGGTTCGAGGAAAAGGACAAAAAGATCGCCCTATATTTATAAGTGCCAGCGCCGCCGAAGCCGTAAATGCATATTTATCAAAAAGAACAGATTCTCTCCGTCCTTTATTTATAAATTACAGTAAAAATAGTCAAACAAGTAATGATGGAGGTTACAGAAGATTATCTGCTAGAAGCATTCAACGTATGATAAATAAATATGCGTCTCTTGCGGGTATAACAAAACACGTCAGTCCACATACGATGCGTCACAGTTTTGCCACAGATTTACTAATGAATGGTGCTAATCTAAGAAGTGTCCAAAGTATGCTTGGACATAGCAATATATCTACAACTCAGGTATACACTCACGTCACCGATGCACATCTAAAAGAGACCTACGACAAGTTTCATTCAGATTTATAATTATTTATATTTACTAAAATCGTTAGTTACATCTACTGTCGCCCTAGGGAAAAGTTCACTCTCAAATGATTCTGCTTGAACACTAGCAGCTACCCTACGATATATGTTACTCACCCTACCAGTAGAATCTATTATCGGTTGAACGCCATCAAACGCAACTACATTACCTAGATTATCTAGTAACTCTATCTTATAATGCGCTGTATTATAGTGGCTAGTTAGCCTCAAAAAAGCTTCCCTATTTGATTCGTCTCCACCGATAGGATTCGGCAATGTAAATTCATTAGTACAATAATAAATACTAAATCCTGATGATTTCGAACACTTTGCAGGCAAAACTTTTTGCTTACCAGACCGACGAGATACTTCAACGAAATCATTGAAATTAACGTCTATAGCACCGGTCTCGACAGGAGCTAGATAGATTGTACTACTATTCATTTTACCACTTGATGTATTATCAAATGAGGCCGAATTAAATCCACTAGTATTAGAATATTGTATCAATTGAGACCTTAACATAGCAGGTCTATTACTTGGCCATTCACTCAATGCAGGTATAGAAATTTTCGTTCCATTCATATTAACAAAGCTCAAAAGTTCAGAATCTATATCCTCTTTTGTTGTCCATGAAACGCGTACTTTAGAAAACGGTGCGACCGATTTCAAGCTGATAACGTTAGAGCCCTCATTTAGTAATTTTCCAACAATACTTTTCGTGACTCGATCAATTTTCACACAAGTATATGCCTGATCAAATTGTTTAGATGTTTCTATACCACTAACAGAATCCGTTCTCAGTAAAACTTCTTTTTCTGTACCTATGCCCAAAGCAGCCTGCACAGTATTACACTTTTTAGCACTAATAGCAGCGCAAGCCGCAGAAGACTCCGCTCCACCGCTATCACACAATTGCAAGACTCTCTTTGCATCCTCAACACCAGACATCGCCGCGTCATACGCTACTCTAGCTAACTGATCGTTAGATGACCTAATCTGTTCTGAAATCATAATCCTTATGAAGCCCATTGTTACAATAGTAAACAAAACAGAAGCAAACGCTACCACAATCAGAGGAGCAGCGCCTCTTTCCTTCACTCGATTAATTATCATAGACTAGACCCTCCCGACCTTATTTTTGTATCAAACCTTTCTATAGCACAGTAATTGAAATTAGATTCCTCGCTACCAGAAAGCCTACACATATATTTACCATTAGGATATTCCTCGTTTTCTACGAATTCCACTACTTCAAAATCACCAGTTCCTATATCAAAGCTGAGATTGCGCATACCGCTAGATGAACCACTCGAACTATATAAATTATCTCCCATATAAAGACGATAAATCATTATATTTTCACTATCGTTACCTACCATTTCCTTATATTCAGCTGTAGATGATATTTCTACAGGATAATAATCGTCCGATTGCTTTTCACAGAACTGACCCCCTCTATCACTAATTCTCGCTAGTCTCACCAAGTGACCATTTGGATACGAAATTTTTGTAGTAGATTCCATAGACATAGCCTTAGCATCGTTCCACAAATACGACACGCTACCTAAACAAATCCTACCTACTTGACCAGTTGCATCATTTCCTTGGATAACAACTCTTATATCAGATTCTTGAGAATTAACCACGTCACGGCGAATTTGATCAGCTATCTCTCTTCCTGCTTGATTTATAGATTTTAGCGTAACTCCCTTGCTATACATTTTTCCACAAAATATACCCACATATACAATCGATATAGTAAGTATTGATAAAAACGCTAAAACAATAGTAGTCTCGACTATTGTAAATCCTGCATGAGTTTTCTGTTTATTTACCATACACCCTCACTATCGTACCTAAAGTCATCATATTTTTATCATGACCAACAGGGTCCCAACATGCATGTATCCTAAAATCATAAGCGTTCAGATTCTCGCCCTTGGTGCTACTCTGCGCTTTTGACACCTCCATCCATATACCTCTAGATTCGCTCAACTCATCAACGACATATGCGTACGACGACGCGTTTGTATACCCATCATTGTATTTAATTATCGAAAAACTTTGAGAAGAAGGATTCGGAACCAAAAAGAAAGCCTTGGATGAATCATTTGGCTTCACACACTCATCTGAATTATTAGTTAATGGAGCTGGATTACTCGTCAATAAATCTGTAGATATCAAACTAGACCATAAACTTGGTATATTATCTCGTATAGAACGAATTATCTCAGATTGAGAGTCTATCTGCTGTCGTACTAATGTAGTCTCTAGACTAGTGCGAGCCACCCCTAGCCCACGGTTCAATATAGCGATAGTTATAACAGAAATCGCGCTAAATATAGCAAACGCAAAAATAATTTCGACAATTGTATCACCACGAGACGCTTTATTCTTTATTGGCATATTTCCTCCGCCTCCGTGATTAAACTAACACCACTTGCATTAACGGCGTCTTCTTTAATTCTCACACCCATTTTTCCATTACCACCCAAAAATCCATTCGTACCAACACAAAGCAAAGCTTCTTTTCTATAAGAATTATCTAACATACTAGATACATTAGAAGTATTACCACTATCGTTAAAAAATGTATAAATAGTACCAGAAAGCGGACTACGCAAAACAGCCATATTAAAATGCATTTTCGTATTAGTACCCAAGTTGCTTGGACTATAAATAGACGTTTCCCAAGACAATTTATAATTTACAAAGTTCTTGCTATTAACATCCTCCACAAGATTAGCTCTTTTCAAGGCCTCTAAATCATCTGGAGCATCTTTTGCTAAATCATTAGTACTATATACTGTTTTAGATGTTATATTAGAACCGTCACTAGATAAGAACACACCCATAATTAAACAGTCAGATTGACCAGGATTGGAAGAATTTGGCATAGCTTCAGTCATTCCGCTAGATCCACAGCGCAAATTATTATCTGTAATATTTTCTACAGCAACTAATTTTGAATAGATACCCTGAAAATAATCCGTTAGGTTATTCACAGAATCATTGTATTTTTGTGTACGTATACTGGAAAAAACATTAGTCATTACGCCAACAAGCATTAAACCACTAATCCCAAGGACTAGCATCACCTCTATCATAGTAAATCCATACTGCGAACGTCGCGACATATTACTTATGATTATATCATTATTAAATTCCTAGTGCCATACTAGTAATGCTATAAATAAATTCTATTATATTCTTCTCGAAAAATAATGTAATAAAGGTAGCAAATATTAAATATGGACCAAAAGATATGTGACTTTTTCTATTTATTTTCTTTGTCATTAATAATGGTAAAGAAACAACGCATCCTGTCAGATTAGCTAAAAACAGATACATAAACGAACTTTCAAAGCTACCGAGCATAATAGATAGACCAAAACACAATATTATATCCCCCATACCTATATACTGGCCTTTTGAAAAATAATACATTAATCCATACAAACCGCTGGTTACTGCTACGCCACCTATTAGACTAATTATTTTTTCGATTATCACATGACTATCGCCAAGCATCAAAAAAATACCTTGATATACACATGCAACAATAATTAAAGCATAATTTATACGCAAAGGCAGTAAACACCATTTCATGTCATAGACGAATAAAATCACCATTAATGATGCAGCTACGAGCCAAAACAATAGCTTCATAATAGCTAATGCATCCACTTGCCCACCGTTCAAAAACAATATAGATAGCGACAAAAATAAGCTAGCTGTCACTAATTCCACAAAAGGCTCTAAAAATCCTATAGGTTTTTTGCAATATCTACATTTACCTCTCAAAAAAATCCAGCTCAATAAAGGTATCAAATCATACCAAGACAAACAATGTTTGCATTTCAGACAAATAGAACGATCAGATTTTAATGGCTTAATAATAGATTTAAGTCTATTTAGTTCTTTTTTGTCGTATAATTCCCCAAATTCTTTATCATATACGAGTTGTCTAGCTCTAATTCTCCAAACTTGCGCACACAAAAATGACCCTATGACTAAGCCAAATATGAATATACCAATATAGAACAACGGCATATTATCTATTATAAAACAAAAGCGCTATTTATAAGCGCTTTTGTTTTATAAATATTTTGTGCAATTATCTACTAGTTGTAGGATTGGCAGAAAATACCACTACTTTCAAGTTTTATTCGAACAGCAGCTTGGCGAGTACCTGGAGCATCTACTATCTCCTCGCCAGAACAGGTAGCTTTAGCTCTATATTGGACTTCACCGTCATTAATAGCAGTACCGGCAGCGACAGCTTTTACATTATATGGTTCGCCTGTCCTTGGATCGTTAAATGTTTCACCTGTTGATGCATTTACAAGATAAGTGCTAACAAAAGAAGCTAGCTTGTCTGTATTATTTGGGATATTTCCGTTATTATTTGTGGCATACTGTGACAACTGACTAGTGAAGCGACCGATATCATTTCGGCGTTGAGTATCGCGTTGGTTGCGTTGTAAAGCTGGCCACGCCAAAAATACCATCAACAATATCAATGCAGCAATAGCAAGAACTAGCACTACTTCTATGATAGTAAATCCTTTATTTTTTAATTCTTGTGTTTTCATACTCTCCCTTTTTTATTACTTTTCATTATTAATATTAACATAAGCATTATGCTCGTGTCTAGTGAATATCGCCAACAAGTGTATATATAGGAAATAGAATCGCGCCAACAATACCACCTACAACAACAGCCATAACTACCATCAAAATAGGCTCGATAGTTGTCGTGATGTTTTTTATTTCCTCCTCTAATTCGTCCTCGTAAATTTGCGCTGTTTTACCCATCATTTCATCAATTTTTCCTGACTTCTCCCCAATTCTTATCATCTGAGGAACCATAGGTAAAATATAATCTTCATTCTTTAGTGACGTAGATAGTTGCTTACCTGCTTTTACCTTTTCAGCAGCACGAAGTATTCCTTGAGCTAATATAGTATTATTCACGCCATCAGCAGAAATTCTCAATGTATCTAATATAGCAACGCCAGTTGACATCAAAGTTTCTACAGTTCGAGAGAAACGAGCCATATATAGCTTTCTAAACATACCTTTGAATAATGGCATATTTAGCTTTGCTGTATCTTTTACCTTTATGCCACCTTCAGTCTTGAGATATTGTCCTATGAAATATACGCCAATCACAACAGCAGCAATTACTAGCCACCAAAATGTCTTTATGAAATTTGCTATCGCCACTAGCATAACTGTTAACATCGGCAAAGGTTTATTCATATCATCATACAACTGCTCTACTTGAGGAACGATTGTCATGAGCATGAATACAACTACTGCAATAATAATTACCAAAATTATCGCAGGATAAACCATCGCCCCACGCACTTTTCTCATCATATCAGCATCTTTTTCTTTTTGTGCAGAAATACGCTTTAGTGCCATATCCAAAGTACCAGACATCTCACCTGCACTAATCAAAGCAATAACTATTGGGTCAAAGACTTCTGGATATTTTTTAAAAGAACTCGACAAAGTCTTACCACTTTCTACATCTGCAACTACATCTTCTGTTATAGACGATAGTCGCTTATTTTGTGTTTGCTCTACTACCGTATGCAAACTTTGCACGATAGGAATATTTGCACCTATTAATGTAGCTAACTGACGAAAGAATACGACCATGTCTTTGCTAGATATACGGTTGGTGATTTTTTGCAACACGTTATTTGAGCTCTGGTCCTCTGATATTTCAAGAGGCACTAAATCTCGAGCAATCAAAACTTTTGCAGCAGATCGCTCTGAATCCGATTGCACAAAAGATTCGACTTTTGCGTTCGTTTTCTTGTCTCTAGCTACGTACTTGTATTTTTTCATGCTACGACCTCAATAACCTTTCTAACTCCGTTAAATCTACACAAAATTCACGAGCTGTATCATAAGTGATAATTCCAGTTTGTACCATATTAACCAAAACACGGTCCATAGATTGCATCCCATCTTCGGCGCCAGTTTGTATCACTGCGTTCAACTGATGAGTCTTACCTTCGCGAATAATATTTCTAACAGCTGGCGTAATTGTCATAATTTCAGCTGCGACAACCCTACCGCCACCAATAGCTGGAACTAGGCGCTGAGAACATATGCCCATCAATATATTCGCTAGCTGTGTACGAACCTGTGATTGTTGATGTGGAGGAAATACATCGATCATACGGTCTATACTTTGTGCAGCGCTGTTTGTATGTAATGTAGCCAGTACCAAATGTCCCGTCTCAGCAATAGTAATTGCCGCCGAAATAGTCTCCAGGTCGCGCATCTCTCCTATCAATACAACATCTGGGTCTTGACGCAAACTTGAACGTAACGCTGCGCTAAACGAATATGTATCATAGTGCACTTCGCGCTGTGCTATCACTGATTTTTTGCTGACATAAGTAAACTCAATTGGATCTTCAATTGTAACAATATGGTGAGATCTTTCAGAATTTATCTTATCTATCAAAGCTGCTAATGTAGTTGATTTACCACTACCAGTTGGGCCAGTAACGATAACTAGTCCTCTAGGGAAATCAGCAAACGTAGAGACGACTGGAGGCAACTGTAGCTCCGCTACTGACTTGATTTCATTTGGAATCAAACGCAAAGCCGCAGCTAAATTGCCACGCTCATAAAATGCATTAACACGGAATCGACCTAGCGTACCGAAAGCAAAGCTAAAATCAAATTCCTTATCTTTCTGTAGAATCTGTTTTTGAGTATCATCCAAAACAGCCATTATCAAACTCTCTGCTTGTGTTTCATCTAATGCTTCATATCCAGGGACTGCCATTAAATGACCATCAATCCTGAGCATAGGCGGCAAATTAACTTGTATATGCAAGTCTGATGCTCGTCTTTTTATAACTTCTTCTAATAATACTTCTATTCTTACTTCTTTGTTCATTTTTACCTCCTACGACGCATCCGACGTAACTCTATTTACCTCTTCTAATGTTGTTATCCCTTGTAAAGCTTTCAAATATCCATCTTGACGCATAGTAACCATGCCCATTTCAACCGCCTTTTTTTGTATCTGGCTACTTGTTGCACGCTGTGTAATCATTGAACGAATCTCTTCATTGATATCCATCACCTCATACAATCCAGCACGTCCAGCATAGCCGCCTGGTGCAGAAGGACTATCAACACCTCGCACCAGAACGTATGATGATTGATTAGCTAATGGCAATTCCTTGTACCCTAAGTCCGCCGACACTCTAGCGACTTCTTCTTTTGTCTTTGGTAAAAGATGTCCAACTGTATCTATAATATTTTTTGTTTCAATAGGACTAGACCAATAACTTTGTCGATTTGGAGCAACTTTCCTAACCAAACGCTGTCCAATAACTGTATTAACTGTACTTGCAATCAAGAAAGGTTCGACTTCCATGTCTAGAAAACGTGGCAAAACTCCTGCAGCCGAATTGGTGTGAAGTGTACTAAACACCAAATGCCCCGTCAAAGCTGCTTGCACAGCCAAATTGGCAGTTTCACCATCACGAATCTCTCCAACCATAACAACGTCTGGGTCTTGGCGCAAAATTGAACGTAGTCCATTTGCAAACGTAAGACCCACTTCTGGATTAACTTGAATCTGATTTACGCCGTCCATCTTGTATTCAACAGGATCTTCTAGTGTCACAATATTTATACTGTCATCTTTGATTTCTTTTATTAGAGCATACAAGCTTGTAGTTTTTCCACTACCAGTAGGGCCGCTAGTCAAAATCATACCATTAGGTCGCTTCAAGCCATTTTTTATAGAGCGAAGAGTTCTACCGGCGTAGCCCATTTCCTTTAAATTAAACGAATTACCGCTTTTATCCAAAAGACGAATCACGACTTGTTCACCCCAAACAACAGGGCTAATAGCGATACGCAAATCAACTTCCTTGCCTACCATAGAGATAGCAAACTGACCGTCTTGCGGTATACGATGTTCGTCTATTTTTAGATTAGATAAAATTTTTACACGACTTACCAAAGCTGGCTCTATACTCTTTGGTAATTGCATAATCTCACGAAGCACACCATCTATTCGACAGCGTATCTTTAGCACTTTTTCTAATGGCTCTATATGAATATCGCTAGCGCGCGATTTAACAGCATATTCTAAAACAGAATTTAAGGCCT
>JAZRKC010000030.1:0-4063 GCA_045646155.1 Saccharimonas sp. (SeqCode) | reverse complement strand
CCAGCGGAGCTGTGAGTGAGCCGCGCCGCCTGTGCGGGCAAGCCCGCACGCCCCACTAGCCGCCCCCTTTGCCTTTTTTGAGATTTTCCCCGCCGAATTTCTTTTTTAGCTGAAAAGGGGTTGACTGGTATGCTAACCACTACGAATAATCAAAGCTATTTGTTATCAATTACTAAATACGTTTTGCAGATTGTAGCTGCAGAATCTACTGGCTCAGTCTATTCTCAATAGTTGTGTACACTATATCAAGCTGAGTAATTGCTCTCGGATCATTGTTGTACCACGCTTGGTCTAGTACTGAATGGATAGTGTCCCAATCGACGATATTGTTTTTGTCACCATCAGTCATGCGCGCAATACAGAAAGCGAAATCCTGTAGATATTCAAGTGCTCTACAATCATCTGAATACTCACGTGCCATATCAATAATATCCCGCGCAAGGATTAGCTGCTGATTTGATTTGTAGTTATCGGTCATAATTTCATTATACCTAAAGTTAGATTGGGGTGGGGAGACGAATCTCCCCACCCCGTGTGTCCCACGAGACACGTGTGTTGTCGAAAACAGTTGGCTGGCGCTACGCGCCGCCAGAGAAAAACCGCCCCAGAGGGCGGCAATTTCCGTTCTTTTCTTAAAATGGTGCGGATGAAAGGACTTGAACCTTCACGCCGTAAGGCATATGCTCCTAAGGCATACGTGTCTACCAATTCCACCACATCCGCACGTAGTGAACGCTGGTAATAATCGCGTATATATAATTATATCATAACTAATCGAATAGTGAAAAGTGTAATATTTGACAAAATAAAAAAACGGCACCTGGCCTAGCTATTTATAAGTTAATCTATTCGGCGGAAAGAGGTGATTATTGCATTTCCGTAACTACGATTGTCCACCACAACAATTTTAGTTTCATCGTTAATAGGCATACCACCTCTTCCTAACCATGATAATACCATAAGCCCATTGGGTTTGAGAAGACTAAATAATTTAGAAACTGTGGATAACTGAGGATCGTGATATGGAGGATCCGCTATAATTATGTCATAATATCCACCTTTGTAATTTTCTAACCAATTATTTACAGAGGTACGTACGATAGTACTATTGTCGTCGGCTCCTAGCGATAAAATATTTTTTGATAATATTTTTTGAGCTAATTTGTCACGTTCAATAAACGTAACGTGATTAGCTCCTCTGCTTAAAGCTTCTAATCCAATAGCGCCCGTACCTGCAAAAGCATCTAATACTTCGGCATCTGTTATCTCGTCGCCGATTTTATTAAAAATTGCATTGCGTATTCGTTCACCCATAGGTTTTGTGCGTGAATTGTCAAAACTAGGCGCATCAATTTTGCGATTACCAAATTTTCCAGAGATGACTCTTATTTTTGCCATATAATGTAGGGTTGAAATTAATTGGTGCGGATAAGAGGACTCGAACCTCCACGCCACAAGAGCACTAGCACCTGAAGCTAGCGTGTCTACCAATTCCACCATATCCGCATAATTTGATTGTATCATGATTTAGATAGTGAGACTAACTTTGTGATAGACTTATACTAAATGGAAGATACTAGAAATGTTATAGATAAGTACAAAGGTATATCAATAGAGGAAATTGTTAAAGATTTAGACTCAAACGGTATAAAATTGGAAATTGCGATAGATAATGTTTCTCGTGATTATAATATGGGAACGATTGTGCGTAATGCAAACGCTTTTGGAGTGCGTCACGTGCACGTAATAGGTAAAAAACAATGGAATAAGCGCGGCGCGATGGCGACAGATAAATATGTTCACGTGCATTATTATCCTGAGATGAGTGATTTCATGAAGATAGCAAAAGACAGGACTTTAATAGCTGTCGATAACGTGAGTGGTAGTTTACCTATACATAAGTGTGAATTGCCCGAGGATTCTATTTTGATTTTTGGTTCAGAAAATAACGGTATCAGGCCCGAACTATTGAAAGAGGCGGAAAAAATTGTAGCTATTGAGCAATTCGGTAGTACGCGCAGTATAAATGTAGGTGTTGCGTCTGGTATTGCGATGTATGAATGGATAAAAAGAAACGTGCTGCTATCTAGAGCGGATTAATTTTGCAGATATAGACAACATCGTGATATGATGTTATTTATGAAAACTACTGTAAAAAATATTTCCGATACTCGAGTTGTAGTTAGTGTTGTTGTTGAAAAGGCTGCACTTGAGGATGCTGAGCAAGTTGCTCTAAAGAAATTATCTAAAAATATGAAGTTGAATGGCTTTCGAAAAGGTCATGTTCCAATTGCGGTCGCAAAAAAGAATATAGATCCAAATGTTTTGGCTGAGGAAACTTTGCAAAATGCTTTGTCGCGTGCTGTCGCAGAGGCGTTTTTGAGTGAAAAATTACAAGCTTTGCAGCGTCCCGAGGTAGATGTCAAAAAATATGTCCCTGGTGAATCGCTAGAATTTACCGCCGAATCCGATGTTCTACCAAAAGTGAAACTAGGTGATTACAAGAAGCTGAAATCGGAAAAGAAAATCGACAAAGCTACAAAGAAAGATATAGAAGATATTCTATCTAGAATAGCAAAAGGCTTTTCTGAAAAAGAAGCTATAGAGATGGAAGCTGAGCTTGGACACGAAGCTGTCATTGATTTTATTGGTAAGCGTGATGGCGAAGCTTTCCCTGGAGGAACAGGTAATGATTATCCTCTAGAATTAGGTAGCAATACATTTATACCCGGCTTTGAAGACTCTATTGTTGGTATGAAAGTTGGCGATAAAAAAGATATAGAATTGACTTTTCCAAAAGACTACCATGCTAAAGATTTAGCCGGACAGAAAGTTGTATTTGAAACTACTCTAAAGAAATTACATAAAATAGTAACTCCAGAATATAATGATGAATTTGCGGCAAAAGTCGGTCCATTTACATCTATGGATGATTTACGCAAGGATATAGAATCGGAAATTAACGCACAGAGAGAGCGTGAAGCAGATGATAAGCAAAAAGACGATTTAGTCAGACAACTTGTCTCGAAAAGCAAGGCTCCTGTTCCAAAATCTCTACATGATGACCAAGTAAAAACTGTCGAACAGGATTTGATGCAAAATCTAATGTATCAAGGACTAACAATCGAACAATACTGGGAGAAAAAAGGATTTAAAGATCGTGACGAATGGGTAGAGAAAGAAGCAGGCGAAGTAGCTGATGAACGAATAAAAGCAAGCTTGGTTCTCGCTGAACTGTCGAAAGAACTGAAAATTGAGGCAACTGCCGATGAGCTTGCAGAGAGAATTAATTTCTATAAAAAGCAATATTCAAATAATGCAGACTTAGCTAAACGCTTTGACGAGCCAGAAGTTCATCGTGAAATAGCAAATCAAATTATAAATGAAAAAGCAGTCGAAGAATTAGTAAAAATAAATTCAAAATAGACTGAATAAATATAATATAATTAGCACTCTTGAATATAGAGTGCTAATTAGTTATAATAGTATTATGGCGAAGAATTATTTGGTTCCGAATGTTATAGTTAAAACTAGAGATGGAGAGCGTGGATATGATATTTATTCACGCCTGCTAGAAGATAGAATTATATTTTTAGGAGATGAAGTAAATGAAGCGACGGCTAATGTTATTGTTGCTCAATTACTTCACTTAGCTAACGAAGATCCTAATAAAGATATTCAATTATACATAAATAGTCCCGGCGGAAGCGTTTATGACGGACTAGCTATATATGATACTATTCAATATATAAAACCTGACGTGCAGACCATAGGTATAGGATTGCAGGCAAGTATGGGGGCGTTTTTGCTTTCTAGCGGCACAAAAGGAAAGAGGTTCGCCTTGCCAAATAGCCGTATAATGATACACCAGCCATCTAGTGGAACTCAAGGAAAAATTACCGACCAAGAGATTAGTCTTAGAGAAGGTCTTCTCTTGAAGGATAAATTATCTGAAATAATGGCAAAAAATACCGGCCAAAAACTAGACAAAATACGCTCAGATATGGAAAGGGATTTCTGGATGAGTGCAGATGAGGCTGTCAAATACGGTATTGTTGATGAA
>JAZRKC010000029.1:0-6775 GCA_045646155.1 Saccharimonas sp. (SeqCode) | reverse complement strand
CATTAGCATGATGATGCTGGCGCGGTGTTTTTGTTTACGATAGGCAAACCAGAT
This sequence comes from Saccharimonas sp. (SeqCode), assembly GCA_045646155.1. Classification (GTDB taxonomy): domain Bacteria; phylum Patescibacteriota; class Saccharimonadia; order Saccharimonadales; family Saccharimonadaceae; genus Saccharimonas. The sequence goes on along the minus strand of JAZRKC010000029.1, from coordinate 6,721 downwards.
TACTGCGGATACAAATACCAATAGCATAGCTAACTTGATAAAAAACGGAAAATTATATGTATATGTCATAAATTGAGAAAACGTATTTGGGATAGTTTCGTAAGTTAGTGGAGGAATCCAAAAGCCAGATTGTACGCGAGTAACTTGATTTATTAGTGTTGGTATCCATGGGAGATACAAGCAGGCAATAGATATGTGGGCGAGCCACCAGAATTTATTTGCGATAATTTGTTTTAGACCGCCTACTTTGAGATATGTGTATACCAAATGTGCTGGTATTATAAATAATCCGTAATATTGAGTATACATCGTAGCGAGAATTAGTATAGAATATATACTCCACCATAGTTTTTTGTTGCGTTTAGAGGCAGAATTTATGGCACTAACTAATGCGTATGTTGATGATGTAACAAACAGTGCAACTAATGAATACATACGCATTTCATCACTGTAGCGAATTAAGAATGGTGCAAAAGCTAATATAATTCCAGATATACGAGCGATACGCTCGTTGAATAATTTTCGCACAAGAAAGTATGTGACAATGATAGTGATAATTCCGCAAAAAACACTAAAACCTCGCAGTGATACGAGATTGTATCCAAAAATTGTATGCCATATTTTTAATAATAGGTGATAGAGCGGCGGATGATTGTCGTTTGCTGAACGTATGATGATGTCGAAAAAATCAAAAGTTACTAATTTGGCGGTGTAGCCTTCGTCGTGCCATACTGACGAGTGTGTAATTAGTGAGAAACGTGTTATTAAGCTGATAAAAATAATAAACAATAGATAAATTTTTGTAGTACTTTTCGAAAAAATATTTTTCATTTTCATAACCAAATTAATTATAACAAATTATCTAGGTCGCTTCTTTGCTATGATGCGAGCTTGTTTTGCGATATTGTCGTCTAAAACAGTCAAGGCAGAACTGTCGTATTTTTTGCTGATAGCTTTTTTGATAATCCAGTCGGCAACTTTTGGATTTTTTGGTAAAAACGCTCCGTGCATATATGTACCTATGACATTGCGATAGCATGCGCCTTCGGTGGCATCTTTGGTATTATTTCCGACACCTTTAATCACTATACCTAGTGGAGTGGAGTTATCTCTGATAGTTGTTTGTCCAGAGTGATTTTCATAGCCTATTAAATCTCCGAATTTTGTACTGTGGGTGATAATATTTCCTATCAGACGCTCATCACTCCCAATTGTCGTGACATCTAATATTCCTATGCCAGGCATTTCTTTGCCGTCTTTTGCAATGAATTTATGGCCAAATAACTGGTATAGTCCGCATATCAGTAACATAGGAGTGTCATTATCTGCTAGCTTACGCAGTTTAGGGGCTATTTTTTGTAAATCATCGTAAATTTTGGATTGTCCTGAATCTTGCCCTCCACCACCAACTATAATATCTACATCATCAGGGAAAATATCCCCTTGATTGTATTTGATTATATTTACGTTAAATCCGCGTCTCTTTAATCGTTTTTGTAAAACTAGTACATTTCCTTGATCGCCGTATATATTCATATCGTTTGGATACAAATGCAGGATATTAATTTGTTTATTTGTCATATTTTACCTTTTGATTATCAGATAACTTAATTAGATATTTGCGGATTGCTAACATTGCAGTGTATGTACAGTAGATTCTTTTTGGGTTTTCAGAATAGTTGTTTATGAAATCATGCAAGCTTTTTGCTAAGTTTGTTGATATGTGGTTGATTTTTATGTCTTCGTAGTCAAGTTTTAATGCCATATCATAAGCGCGCACTCCAGATACGACCGCGACACCATGTTCTTTTAAGCTACTGAAATTAACATCCCATAGCCAGCTGACGTCGCGTCCGTCTGCATATTCATCGTTTATTGCTATCATTGTCTTGTAATCTTTTGGGTCAAAACTGCTCAAACTCAATCTAAATCCGCTCGGATTTTTCACTAGGACGATTTCGCAAGGATGTCCGTTTATAGTGATATTTTCACCTCTACCAAATGCAGGCTGTATGTTTTCTAAATTATCAAACATTTGTTGTTCGTTTAGATTATCGCCCATGACTAATCTAGTCATTGCAATTGCGCCAACAGTATTTTGCATATTGTAAATGCCAGCTAATTGTAAGCGTAGATTATGACACTTGTCGGTGTATTTTACTGTAATTTTGTTTTTTGAGATTTTTTCTAGTGAGGTGTCGTCATTGTATGCTATGTCAGTTTTTGTTTCTCCACCGTACAATATGTCGTCTGCTGGAAATTGGTTTTTAAGTTCGTCACTTACGCCATAAGTGCGATATTTTGCACGGATGGATTTTATAAATTTTTGCGAGCCTAATCGCGGGTCGTCTCTGTTTATGACGATTGCGCTAGAAGTATTTTTTGCGACCGTGTGTAATAATGACGCCGTATAATCAATTTCTCCAAATCGGTCAAGCTGATCGCGCAAAACATTTAATAATAGGGAATAAGTAGGTTTTATTTTTTTAACAAAATGTGTAGCATGAGCTTCGTCTAGCTCTAATACGGCAATATCTTTGTTTATTTTCCCAGATAGAGACACTTCGCTTAGTAGTGCGGAAATAACTCCTCGTACGAAATTACTACCCGTGCGATTAGTAAAGACTTTCAATCCTTGTCCTTCGAGCAATTCAACCACAATTTTGGTTGTAGTTGTTTTGCCGTTTGTTCCGCTTATTAATATCACACCGTGAGGTAATTGAGACAATATACGTGATATATAGTGAGAATCGATTTTTTCTACTACTAAACCAGGGAAAGCCGAACCTCCTCCACGTAGCTTGGCGATTGAGCTAACAGCCTTGCCGATTATAGTAGTAATTATATTTCGCATATGTTACATTATAGCGTAATTGGGCGGTTTACGTTACAATATAATTAGTTATGTTTTTGATAGGATTTGTGTCTTGGTGGTATAAGTCTGGCTGGCTAGCGTGTGCGGCTCGTGTGCGAGATAGTCTGGCTCGTGCATATGATTTGTTTTCTTTTGATTTATTGCTAAAAACTTTGTTTGCGCCTTTTCGCCAGATTTCCGCAGAAAAGGTGAGTGGTCCCATAAATATACGCATGCAGGCATTTTTTGATAGACTATTGTCTAGATTTATTGGTGCTTTCATGAGAACGATAATATTGTTTATAGGTTTGTTTGTGATTCTTATATCGTTAATAATCGGTTTGGCTCGTATAATAATCTGGCCAATATTACCGTTATCACCGATTATCGGATGTATTTTAGCTATTTCTGGATGGATACCATGGACGATTTAATATTTGACTACAATTCTGCACGCGCAAGTGAAGCACGACTAGCCCGTTCTCTGAAAGGCGTTGCGGGTAGCATGTTGTTAGTGTCATTCTGGTTACTACTATTGTTCGGTTTCTTGTCATTGATAATAGGCGAGTCTGCTTTGGGTTGGTTGGTGATTGGAGCTGCTGGGGCGGTCTATTCTTTACGTGATTACAACAAATATCACCTTTCTAATTTACCAGTTTGCAAAAAAGACCGTACACTTTCATCACTACTAGAATGTGAAGTTTTGGGAAATTTACCCGCCGAAGTAACTCCCGCGGCAATTGCATCGGCTGCATCAAATACCGTGAGCGGTAGGTTTATGGCTACTAGATTTGGTATAACTTCAAAATTTTTACAATCACTAGTCGAAATGCCAGGAGTCACTACTGAATCTATTTGGAAATCTACTATAAATGTAGTAGAAAAGAATAATTTAGATAAAATCACTGCTTCTGCGATTATAGCTGGTATTATTCGTAGTTTTCCTTCGCATGAAACAATATTAGCTCCTATGCATTTGAGTAATGAAGATTTAGATGTCGGTATAAAATGGGAAAAACACCTACATAATCTCATAGAGAGACATTCGCGACCTAAACGCACTGGCGGAATTGCGCGCGATTGGTCGTTTGGCTGGATTCCTTTGCTGCAGAAATTTGGGCAAAATATCAGCGAGCAGATTAGTAGCGGCAAGCTAATAATGACTATAGATGTAAAATCTCATGTTGACGCTATTAATCAGCTAATTAACGCTTTTTCAAATCCTGGTCATCAAAATGCTGTTTTGGTGGGTGGTCCTGGCTCTGGCAAAACTACTATAATTTATGGCTTTGCCGAGAGACTATTAGATGCTTCGTCGAAAATTCCAGATTCTCTCAAATTCAGACAGATATTTATACTAGATTCTTCGGCATTGATAGCTGCCGCTCCAGGTCGCGGTGAACTTGAGGGACTAGTAATGAAAGTTCTAAACGAAGCTTATCGTGCCAAGAATATTATAGTTTGTCTAGATAATGCCCAACTGTTCTTCGAGGAGGGTGTAGGCTCGGTTGATTTAACAAATGTTTTGCAACCAATTTTGGAAGCAGGGAATTTACGAGTGATTTTGTCTATGGATGAACAAAAATATCTAGAAATTGGACGCAAAAATCCTGCATTGATTAACGCGATTAATCGTATAAACATATATCAGACCAATGAAGATGAAACGATAAGTATCATGCAAGAACATCTAATAACAACCGAAATGAATCGAAAAGTTACATACATGCATCAGGCTATTAGAGAAGCTTATCGCTTAAGTGAGCGATATATACATGATTTGTCGCAACCAGGAAAGGCTATTAAACTAGCAGAAACAGCTGCGCAATATCATGAATCTGGTTTCGTTACTATGAATTCAGTCCATCAGGCAATAGAAAAGACTTTGGATGTCAAAATAAGTATGGTAGATGACAACAAGGAGCGCCACACTCTGTTAAATATGGAAGAATTAATCCATAAACGAATGGTAAACCAAAAGCGTGCTGTTAGCGTTGTCAGCGATGCATTGCGTCGTGCGCGAGCTGGAGTTCGCAACCAAGACAGGCCAATTGGCACATTTCTATTTTTGGGGCCAACTGGTGTAGGAAAAACTGAGTTAACCAAGGCTCTAGCAGATGTTTATTTTGGTGGCGAAGATCGCATGATTCGTTTGGATTTGAACGAATATGTGCGCGCCGAAGACGTTGCTCGATTGATTGCTGACGGAGTTGATGATCCTACTAGTTTGACGGCGCAAGTTATGAAACAACCGTTCAGTGTCGTGCTATTAGACGAAATTGAAAAAGCAGCACCAGAAGTGTTGTCAACTTTACTACAATTACTAGACGAAGGTATTTTGCGAGATGCAAAAAACAGGGAAATTAGTTTTCGTGATGCGATTGTTATTGCTACGAGCAACGCTGGCGCAGATCGTATTCGTGAATATATCGAGCGTGGCTATCAGATTGAACAGTTCGAAAAACAAATTATCGATGATTTAATTAATTCTCAGGCGTTCCGTCCAGAATTCTTGAACCGTTTTGACGAGATTGTTGTATTTCGTCCTTTCACAAAAGAGGAACTATTCCAAGTTTGTGACTTGATGATAAAGAACGTGAACAAAACACTCGAAAATCAAAAAATATCTGTCGTAGTAGAAGATAGAGCAAAGGAACTACTTGTTCAAAATGGCTACGACCCTCGGCTTGGCGCTCGTCCTATGCGTAGGGTAATTCAAAAAGCTGTTGAAAATGTTGTCGCCAAAGAAATGTTATCAGGAAATGTGAATCCTGGAGACATAGTAAATATCAGATACGAGCAAGTCGAACAGATATTTCATACAGAAGAATCTTGACGACAACAGAATATAGGTAGTAAATGAATTAATTAGTCGTTGTTGCCGTCTAAATTAACACGTATTTCAATATAAGACGGAGCTTCGTTTGCATGGTCCGATGCTCGGAAATTGTCATCGTTTCGATACATTATGTCATCTTTGATGGCTTTGCTGTACACGCGAATCCTTAGATAGGTAGAATCGTTTGATTTCATGACAATTACCGGACTGACACTATCTTCGTTTTCTGTTGCTACATAAGAAAAACCAGCTTTTTCGGCATAAATACGTATATCGTTACGTGTATTTTCTGGTGTATCGTTGTGAGTATAGATTCCTACAGAAGCTTGAGTTTTTTGGTTATCGTATACTGATTGACGTTTGTCGCCAAATATATCAGATGAGATGTAATTATATCCTTGATTTAGGTTTAGACTATCTAGAACTGACACGATTGTATGATATCGTTCATTTTGTTCTCTGTAGACAATCATTCTATCTATTAGATAGATACTCATAGACGCCATAGAAAATAACAGAAAAATTAAAACAGAATACACTAACAAACTACGACGTAGCACAATATGTGTATCTGTATGTTGAATATGTTTTTTGGGGTGAATTTTTTTTGTTTTTTTAGCCATAAGTTTATTATATCAGACTATCGCCAATATTGAAAATATGCTATACTATATGAGTTAGATTATGTTGCTGTTCAGTTATCGCAACAGATTTGTAGATAATTATTTTAAAGGAGAAGTAGATGGCTAAGCATCGCGCGTGGCATGGAGCTGATATCAAACGTGCTCGCAAAAAGAAATTGCGAGCAGAAAAGAAAAAGAAGAAACTTCTTTAATCAAAATATTCCTGTATATAACAGGAATATTTTTTTATTTACTTTTTATTTTGTTTATGCTAACATAATTACGTAAATAACCTAAACAAAAAAGATATGTGTGGTAATATGAAAAAACTCCTAGGAACAATCCTATTCTCCGTACTAACTATATTCATTAGTACAACTAACGCATCAGCCCTGTCTGTACAAC
>JAZRKC010000028.1:0-5082 GCA_045646155.1 Saccharimonas sp. (SeqCode) | reverse complement strand
CACTTACGTAATTGTGGCTTCTCTTTCTAACCTTCTCTTGTTGCTATTCAGAACAAGCTTAAAGAAGGAACATCACTATATCCAGCAATCAACCAATCAATTGGCTGTGCAGTAGCGCTCAAAAATCCACTGTTATTACCCAAGCCGTCTACGTCTTTTTGTGGCGCTATCAAGTTGCAGATTTCGTCTGTTCTACTTTTGTCAGAGATTGGCAATTGAACAATAATTCCCTGTACGCTTTTATCATTATTCGCTTCGCGTATTCCATTTGCGATTTCATCCATACTATACTCACGAATATCTACTTCTATCTCGATATCCTCGGCATAGCGTTTTTTCATGCGTACGTAAGTTTTGATAACATCTCCAGCATCATCGCTCATGATAATAACTAATTTTGGGATTATTTTGTATTCTTGACGCAAATTGCGCACCTGCCGAAGTTGACGAGATTTTATAAAAGATTGCAATTCTAGACCGTTTAGTTCTCTCACCATTAGATATTGTCCTTTCTATCATCCATAAACGCGCACCACTGACGAATCGTGCGCAAAATAGTTTTCATCGGCATTTCAATCAGTAAATCTAATATTATCGTTACTATATTCATACGTGAATATTTATCGCTCATCCATTGTCCTATAACTACAAATGGCAAATAAATTACGTCTCGTATAAACGTCAGCCCGTTGCTGGCGCTACGTGTAATCTCGAGTTCGCGCACCAACCTACTGAGACGAAAGCCCAAGAAACTCGCCGCCGATATAAATACAAAGAAAATTATTATATGGACAACCGAGAAATCAAGCAATAACAATAACCACGTTACAACAGCAACTACCGATAGACTCAAAATAGCATAGATAATACTAAACGATGAGCTATAGCGTTTCTCTTTGATTTTGTGCGCGTATATTTTTTTGTCATCGCCATACAATATCGAATCTACTGCGTAGACTAATGCTTGCGTGTTTGCAAATCCAGGAGGAGTCAATGTTAATCGAAGCATCACCATATATACAGGTGGAAATAGCAAATTAATTAGTAGAGGTATCCAAGCTATTTCGCCGTTTGCCCATATATCATAAGGTACTTCTATAGCCACGCCTATCAAAACCTTTGTAACTATGAGAAAAATTACACTACGTACAATCGCTCTATCAACTCGTTTCATTATACTCGAGCTCTCTTTTTTAACATTTTTCTCAAATTCTTCCAAGAAAACTTCGCGATTAGATAATTTTTTGATAAAATCTGGATCTGATTTTATCATTTGTCGAATAATGCGTAGTGGAGCACCCTGACGATTAACTATACGATATAGTTTCTCTACCAACGATGATGTTAATAATTTATCAATTTGTCTATTGAAATCAACATAATCTTTTATCTCATTTGCATCAGACTTAACCTCATATCGCTCCAGTAACCTAGACCTCAATTGAGTATCATCCGCCTTTAGAAGTGCACGATGTATTGCTGTATATAGCGCCGCACGATACTCCTCGTCGTCTTTTACGGAAATATTTTTCGGTGAAGCTAATTTCTCGAAATAGTCATACGCAAAAGCAACATAAGCTTCGTCATAATAATCTCTATAAATAATATTCGCCACCTCTATAGCTAAAGTGCTCAATGTCCATTTCATAGCCAAATCAAGGCTAGCTAGTTTTTCTTGACGGATATTTTCAAACAGCTGAAAGTGTCTAGTCGCCGACTCGGAAATTGCATCAATTTGGTCTCTCGTCAAAGAATCATTAGGTATATACCCAGCAAAAGTTAGCTCTGTCGCAAGTTCCATTCCACTATCTCGCAGGATAGTTTCATTATGCGCAATAAAAAGTTGCTTATAAAAACGCCACACTGCTCCTTGCAAAAGCAAATGCTCTTCTGTATTTTCGGCAGCATTTCGCAACTGCTCATAAACTGCTGTTATTACTCCACCCGCGCCAACAATATTCACCTTTTCAAGCTGACTATTATTCGTTTCGATTTCATCAGTCGCTTGCTTGGCGTAATTCAATAAACTAAAAAATTTATTACCTACAGAATTCAAGATAGCCATAATTTCTCATATAATTATATCATTTTGCCGCTATCTCTGTAAACGATACCCCTATTTACGTAACTGATTATTTTTGGTATAATTATATAGACTATGGGTCAGTAGCTCAGTCGGTTAGAGCACCTGCCTCTTAAGCAGGGTGTCGTGAGTTCGAGCCTCACCTGACCCACCATATTCAGAGTTTTCAAAGCCTTCGCCTATGAGGCGTTTTTTAATTCCCGGCTTCAATTATATATGGATTGTCTCTAAGTCCTATTCCACCGGTAAGTTTAACATCTGGTTTTAAATAAACAACTGGATATGCTGAATTAGAAGTGTCTGTACTATTATCTATAAAATAACCTCCAAATGTCATCATCTGACTATTTGTATACCAATAAGAATATGGATTCAAAGTCCAGTCTCCTCCAGTATAACCGGAATGTACAAGCCAACTTCTAACCGCAAAATCACAAGTATTATCTTGTAGGTTTGTCCCAAAACGTACATTTTTAGCAAGACATGCTTCTCTACCTTCTTGACGACCAGCAGAAGAATAAGGATAATCAGAAGGATTAGGAAGACCAACTTTTCCGACCCAAGTAGTTGTTCTATTAACTGTATCGTTACATTCAGCTCTCGTACAGTTATTTCCTGTAGAATTCCCTCTTTCTTGTTGATAAATCTTCACTGGGGTTGATGCTGAAACAGCGCCAGTATACCATTTTGCATTATCAATTAAATTCAGTGATTCTTGATTTAAATACATAAAATGATATTGTGTAGTATAATTTGCAGTATTTAAATAATCTATATTTAATTTTCTCATAAGGTCTGCGCCTTCATAGAAACTTCCATCGGCATAAGTAGATTCGCCCCATTGATTGATTCCTTTTCCTCCGTTAATACTACTATCCGAAACATCCATTTTAGGATACGAACCATAACTATGAGTCGCTATTAATTTTACTCTAGATTCAATATTGCCATTTCCATCATCAACGTCGAATACGCCAACAATATTCCAAAGACTACCATTAAATTGTACTCGATTATTAACGCATACACCGTAATACCTTAAATCACCATTCGGATCATCATCTGCTAGCATATTCTTTGTGCTATCATTATATATATTCTTAATAGCTTGAGCAAAGTTTCCTGGACTAGCAACATATTGATCATGATAATCCCATACTGCCGTTAAAGATTTATTTTTTTCTTCAAAAGTATGGAATAGTGAATCGTCTGTATATTCATTGCCATCTTTATCTACCCATTTAACAAAGTCAGCCATACAATGAACTGGCTCAATATAAGAAGCTGCTGTCGTAATTTCTGTATCTTCTTCATCTATATAAGTATAACTTGGAACAAAAACATACTTTTTATCAGCTTCACTATAGCGATACATTAACTGAAGATACATATCTCCTTTTTCTGCATTTACCCAACCACCTGACATAACATTAAATCTTGCGTAATTGCTATTCAATGTATTATCATCATTTGTTATTAAATTAACACTATAATATTTTGGTTCAAAATGAGCATAATACGTTACATCTTCAGTAATAGTTTGGCTGGCATAGATTCTAGTTCCACCAGTTTCTGCTGTCCACCAACCTTTGAAGTCATGTCCTTCTTTTGTTGGTGTAGGAAGAGTTCCTATTTGAGCACCTTCTTCAACTATTCTAGTTTCTTCTGGTGTTTGACCTCTTTCTGGGTTAAAGGTAACTATATATAGTTTCACCCAGTTTGCTGTGTATTCTTTGTCTCCTGCTGCTCCTTTGGTAATTTCTATATCAGTTTGTGCTGTAGTTCCATTTGAACCTGTCCAGCCAGTGAATTTATAGCCATCTTTGGTTGGGTTGTTTAGAGTAAAGGTATTAGTTTCTATGTTGTACGTAGTTGGGTTAGCTGTAGTAACTGTACCACCATTTAGGTTGTATGAGATATTGTAGGTTATTGGAGTCCATTTAGCTGTTAATGTTATATTGTTTGAGACGGTATAATTACTTTCTATTAATGTATTTCCTATATACCAACCGCCAAAAGTATAGTGGTCTCTAGTTGGAGTAGCTAAATCACCAATTTGTTCGCCGTTTTCTTTGGTGAATTGGCTTGGTGTAGTAACTGTGCCACCATTGGTATCGTAAGTAATGGTATAAACTGGAATAAAGACTGCTTCGTAGGTTTTGTCGCCTGTAGAGCCTTTGGTTATTGAAATTGTCTGCTCTGGATTTGTACCATTAGAACCAATCCAGCCCTTGAATATATGGTTAGATTTGGTTGGATTATTTAAAGTAAAGGTGTTAGTTTCTATGTTGTATGTAGTTGGGTTAGTTGTAGCAACTGTACCACCATTTAGGTTGTATGAGATTGTATAAGCAGTTGGAGTATAGCTAGCTTTTAGCGTTACACCCCCAGTAACTGGCGTAGAGAAGTTGTAGTCTGTGTTGTTTAGTTGCCAACCTTTGAAGGTATAGTGATCTTTGGTTGGGTCTGCTGGTTGGGTTATGGTTTCATTATGCTTAACATCTATATCTGGAATAGATGGAGTGCCACCGTCTGTATCAAAGGAGACTTTGTGGTATTGAGATAGGGTTATATCGTTAGATAAGTAGATATTAAATAGTATGTCTTTAGTCGTAGCCAAAGCTGCCACTGGTATCATGGCTGGGGCTATGATGAATAGAGCAAATAGAGATAGGATACCTTTGTTGTATTTCTTGTGTTTGTTGTTTTTGTTGTTTTTGTTTTTTATTAGGTATAGGGTGCATAATACTAGGGCTAGTAGAGAGATTAGTATGCAGGATATTATAGCTATGATGTTGTCTCCGGTAGCGGCTAGGATATTGGAGTTGTTGGTTCCTACGTTTACATTTTGGGTGTTGTTGTCTTCGTCTATGAGTTTCATAGAGACTTTGATGTTGTTTAGATTGGTGGTAGTGTAGACAGCTTTGTGGTATTTGATGGTAATTAGGATAGTTTTGTCTAGAGTGTCTAGATTGGTGTTGTAGTTGTATTGGATGTTT
>JAZRKC010000027.1:0-7621 GCA_045646155.1 Saccharimonas sp. (SeqCode) | reverse complement strand
TACAGTTTTCGCCATTATTTTTGTATCAAACACTCCAAGTATTGTTAGTGCTCTAGGTACAATAGGCGATGGGGCAGCAGCAGCAAAATCTCCGCAACAACCTGCTAATCTATTTGGTGATTCAGGCATTTTTAGTCAAATATCTAATATCTTGCTATTTATAGTGGGTGCAATCGCCGTTATTATGATTGTCGTTGGCGGTTTACGTTATGTTATATCTGGTGGAGATTCTTCTCAAGTTACTGCAGCAAAAAACACGATATTATATGCTATTGTCGGTGTTATTATCGCATTATTGGCATACGCAGCAGTTAACTTCATAATCAGTAGTTTTTCACAAAGTGGCGTTAATAACGGTACATCTGGTGAAGTGATTCAATCAACACCATCAGCTAACTACGGTGCATCTACTCGATAGTTTTATAAAAAATAAAATTCCGCGCTAGCGGAATCTGGCGGAGAGGGCGAGATTCGAACTCGCGGTGAGTTTCCCCACGACGGTTTTCAAGACCGTTACCTTAAACCACTCGGTCACCTCTCCAAATCTATTCTATAATAACAGAAAAAATATTATTTTTCTAGAGGTTGTCTAGCAATTATCGCTATCCACACATTAGAAGCGCCGTTTTCTAGTATTTTTTGCGCCGCAAATTCCATCGTTGAACCAGTAGTAAAGATATCATCTATCAAAAGTATTGTCTTTGCTGGTATCTTTTCTTTGACAACAAAAGCTCGCTTCGCTTGTTTAATTCGCTCTTTTTTATTAGCTTTGTGTTGTACTTCGTATTTTTCTCTGTGCAAAATATTTTTATAGGTAATATTCCTCATAGAAGCAAATTTTCGCGCAATCAATTCAGTATGCCCGTATCCTCGTATTCTAATATGAGGAGCTATTGTCGGAATCGGAACCACAATAATATCGTCTGGAAGTATTGGTAAGCGTTCATCTAATAGTTCCGCACATTTCTTTGCACTAGCTCTAGCTCGCTGAAATTTAAGTTTATCAATTAGATCAAGCAGGGAACCTTTGCGCTCACCGACGCACCAAGCCTTGGTGTAAGTAGTTTTGCAATCGTTGCATTTATTGTCGCCAATAGTAGTTTTGTCACACACTATACACCCAGAATATATATCTTCAATGATGTTATTCTTACAATATTCGCACAAAATATCGCCAATCTCTCCGCAAGAGCAACAGTAGTGTGGGCAAATTAGGTCTAAAACGCTTATTTTCATTGTATTTTTTACCAAAAGTACTATATAGTAGTTGATTATAGCACTAGTATTAAGTTATAATGTCAGTAGACATAATGTCAATTAGCCAATGAGAAAAGTGGAGGATATCATGGCCCGTAAACAAAATGACGATTTACTTCTAGAACAAGAGTTCACTGAAGCATTTCTAACAGACAGCGACTGTATTATGGCAGATGATACTCAAACAGCTGCTCAACAAGAACAAACTCAGGACGATGGTTGGGGAGAGTCCGAAGAGGATCTTCCTGGACAGCTTGCTGTTGATGTATACGAGACAGACGAAAGTCTAGTCATCAAAGCTCGTACCGCTGGGGTTAACAAAAAAGATCTAGATGTCAGTATATCTGATGGTATCTTAACTATTAGCGGCACGTTGTCTAGCGGTGACGATACAAATGCACGTAACTGGCATATCCAAGAATGCTATTGGGGCGAATTTAGTAGAACATTAGCCCTGCCAGTACCAGTGAAAGAAGATGAAGTAACAGCCGTACTAAAAGACGGAGTACTAACTATTACTTTCGTAAAAGTTAAGCAAGAAAAAGCAAAGGTAATTCCTATTCAATAAGAAAATACCTTTGATCCATAATAACGAGGCTCGTGCCTCGTTATTATTATGCTCGCAAAAATATGCTAATAAAATAACCATCAACACATTAGCTGCGTATATACTTCGAGACAAAAAAATAAGCGCTCATAAGAGCGCTTATTAATATACCTATCAAACTATTAAAGCATCTTTGAAGATGTTGCTGGAGATACACCAACGTCTTCTCTTGCGAATGCACCGATAACGAAGTTAACGATTGCGTATGCCAATAGAGCGATGATAATACCTACGATAGAGTATAGAATTGTGTTCTTAGCACTAGTAACTGCTGCTTGGTCACCCTGAGAGATTGTATAGCGGATACCACCAACGATAAGCATAATAACTGAGATAGCACCGATAAGGAATAGCATAACGTTTACAGCTAGTTTGAATATACCACCGTTACCGTTGTTGTCACCAAATAGGCTACCTGGTGTATTTGCGCCTCGCGCACTGTTAGCGCCACCACTGATTCCACCAGAGAAATCATCAGCTGCGCTTACTGCTGGTGCGTAAGAAAGAGCAATAGCAGGTACAGCTAGAAATGTAAATGCTGCCATTTTAACAAAATTCTTCATTTTTTTCCTTTCTAAATTATTATGAAGTTTAAGATAAATATATCACAATAAGCCTACACAGTAAAGGCTTAAACACTAACTACTAAAACTACTTATCACGAAGTTAACGATTGCATACGCCAATAGAGCAACGATAACACCCACAACGGAGTAGACAATTGTATTTTTAGCAGATACGACTTTATTCTGGTCGCCATTTGATGTCGTGTATTTTATGCCGCCAAATATAATCATAATGACAGATATCGCGCCTAGTACAAATAGCAAGACATTTACGATTCTTTTTATTAACACATTTGCGCTTACTTTATTAGACGAACCGTTACCAGCTATATCAGCACCACTCTGCATACATTGCGCTGCAGTACTACAATCTGCCGCAATAGCAGGGGTAGGTACACCTACAAACATAAATGAAAAAGCGAATATTGATGCGATGAGTATTTTTTTCATTATTTCCTCCGTTTATTTACTTAAACTACTAATTACAAAACTGACTATTGTCGTTGCAAGTAACGATATAATCAAGCCAACCACAGAATATACAATCATATTCTTTGCTTTCGTCAGTTTAGAATGGTCGCCAGCAGACGTTGCATAACTAAATCCAGCAAAAATAATTACAATAACAGCTGCTGCGCCTACAAAAAACAAGATATTTCTGATAACTTGCCATATTTTTTTCGCACCTTTGTCGCGGTTGAGGCTGGTGTCGTTTTTGAAATTCTTACAATCAACACCGTTGTCACATACCTTGAATAAATCAACAGCACTAGCTGGGACTGATGCAAAAACGGTTGATACTATAAATATACTTGCTAATATCTTTAAAAACCTATTCATTTTTTATTTCCCTACAATACCTATTACTAAGCTGGTTATAGCATATGCGAACAGGACAAGAGCTAACCCTATAATGCTCGCAATCAAAGCATTTTTTGATTTATTAACTTTGTCGGCGCTACCAGTGGATATTACATACATAAATCCCGAAATTACTATTGCCACAACAGCCACAACACCAGCCCAAAAATAGACTGTAAGCATTACATCTTTGATGACGACATTTGTACTTCTACCAGAAAAATTCGGTACATTTAGATCATTTGCAGATAATGATATTTTGGCAAGTAATAAATTGATTTTGTCCATTTTATTTAATTATTCCTGCTATTGCATTTACTATTGCCGCTGATAGGGCAGCGATTACTAAACCAATTAAAGCGTTCGTCAAAGTCTTTTTGGCATTTTGCATAACATCAGGACTACCTATACTTGTCATATACATAAATCCTGCCTTGATTATAAATCCTATTGCCACATAAGATACTATAACCAAACCGCCTTGAATTAGATTCATCACAACTTTTCCGATGAATACTCCCGCAGCGTTATCGCCTTGTCCAACTTTTATATTACAGTTGCTATCAACTACATTACGATACCACGCTGGTATGCCAAAATATCCTGATTCCTTGCAATCTTTGCCCGCTGCATAAGCTACAGAATTAGGTGAAGCTACCGCCACAAAGAACATACTGCTAACCATTATTATTGCTAATAAAAATGACTTTTTTATCAAAATACACCTCCAGGCACTAGCCAGTTTATAATAAAGAACATGGTCATATATAACAATAATCCTACTATTGTTTCGAACATTAGATTTTTTGCCTTACTGACTTTGCTAGAATCTCCGCTAGCGCTCGAATAAATAACTCCTGCAAATATAAACATCCCGACAGCTACGACACCGATGAGAGCTGTTAGAGTTCTAATAACCCATTTCAGTATCATCATTATACCGTTATTATTTTGATCTTTGCTGTCTGCAGCGTCACATATACTCTGAGGTAAAATACTACATTCTACTTTTGCCCCCATGACCGGCGTAGTGAATATAAATAATGTTGCTAAAAGAGAAATTATTGGTATAAATATATATTTTTTCATAGTACTTAATTATAGTTTACGACAGTTATGTTAATATTCAAAGCATAAATTAAACATTAGTATTATAATAATACATATTCGTTGACTTTTTATCAAAAAAATGTTAGCATAAATGCAATATATATTGTGTGCAAATATAAGAGATAGGATGAGGAGTCAGAGAATATACTTTTCTATACGTAACGTCATATTATATCTAATGACGTTATTGCTAGTGCTTCTCTTAATTTCACCAGTAGCATTTGCCGAAAGCGCCAAGATAGACGATCAAGGCGAGATGATAAATTACAAAAACGAAACTTTCTACAAAGCTCCAGACGATATCGTCAAAAAACTCGGTATATCCGACGAACTAGCTGAGAAAACTACGATTTTTTATATTATCGATGACGAAGCAAACATAGCCAAGATAATCGCAGTATCTTCAAAAGACGCCACATCCGCCACTCAAGCTATCTACAAAGAATATCTATATAGACCACCAGATCTATTTATCAAAAGTGCAAAAGAACCAGAAACCATAAAAATAGAAAAATACAAAAACGAAGAAGAACAACCAGGTCAAGTGACATCTTGTACAGGTTCAGAACTTAGCGGAATGGGGTGGATAATCTGTCCGATAACGAACTTCCTAGCAAAAGCACTAGACTACATATACAAAATCATAGAAGGCTTTTTCATCGTTCCAAAGATAAATACCGAAAGCGGCTCTATATACAAATTATGGTCATTTATACGAGATATAGCGAACATCTGTTTCGTTATTGTTTTTTTGATAATAATATTTTCGCAAGTCAGTAGTGTAGGTATCAAAAACTACGGCATAAAAACAATTCTACCTAGATTAGTATTAGGGGCGATTCTTGTGAACATATCGTTTTGGATATGCTCAATTGCTATAGATGCGTCTAATACTATAGGCGCGTCTATTCATTCAATATTTACAGGATTATCAAACGAACTTGGCTCTGGCTCGAATTTCAAAAACAAAATGCCTTCATGGGAAACTCTGGCAGCTTTTGTCCTATCAGGCGGAACTGGTTTGGTTATCGCAGGGTCAGTATTAGCTGGTATGACAGTGAAAGGAGCTCTACTTGCACTACTGCCAGTTGTAGTAGCATGTTTGCTCGGGGCAATAGTTGCATTGATTATCCTAGCAGCGCGTCATGCGCTAATTATTTGTCTAACAATAATTTCTCCTCTAGCATTTGTTGCTTATCTACTACCGAATACCGAAAAATTCTACGAAAAATGGAAAGATATAGGTATGACGATGTTGATACTATTTCCGATATTCGCGGTACTATTCAATGGAGCTCAATTAGCTGGTATGGCAATCGTACAAAATGCCGACAAAAATATCCTCACGATAATACTAGGAATGAGCATTCAAGTTGTCCCTCTAGTAATAACTCCTTTCTTGATAAAATTTAGCGGTGGAATGATAGGGAAACTCGCTGGTATCGTAAACAATCCAAACAAAGGCCTCATCGACAGAACAAAAAACTGGACGAAAGAACAACAAGACTACCTAAAGAACAAGAAGATAGCCAAATCAATGAAAGTAGATAGAAATCAAAATAATGGTATATCTGTCAAAAAAATATCTCCAACTCGTGCATATCATCAGAGGAAACATAATAGAGCAAGAAGAATAGAAAACGCTCAAAAAGAAGCAGAACTTGCGCTAAATTCTTCATACAAGGCTAGAGAACACGATTTAAGAGCTAGAGAAATCAAAGATATGCAAAGTCAGCTTGACTCTGATTTAGCTTATGCATACGCCACTAGCGAACACGGACGCAACAATGACATGGTAAATTACATAAAATCCGTCCGAGAAGCTGAACGCAAAGCAGAGGCAAGTAGACACATCGCCGAAATGTCAGCTGGTAATAAAACAGATGGTTATTACGGCGACTTCAGCCAGAGCCCTAGCGATAGTACTATAGACGCAAACCAAAGGATGGCATTGACTCAAGCTTATTCAAATATAGACTACCTAAATGAACAACTAATCAAGACTTCATTAGACGAACAGGCGAAAAAGAACGCAGAATTCAAGCAAAAAGAAAGCATCGCCAAAAGCATAGATGATAACAGAACGATATCAAACTTACGCGGAATGACTACTAGGGAATACGTCTCTGGCGTATTAGGTGCTCAAGGTCAAGCTGTAGCACTAGCAAACGCTCGTGTAGCATTGCGTGACCAGCAAAGCAAACTATCTGACGATTATTACCAACTATACGACGGTGTCAACATAACAAATGCTGAACTATTGAACTTCATAAACAGCAACGAAAATACTCTAACTCTCAAGAACGACGATGGCACTCCACTGATAGAAATAGATAGGTCAGATAGCGCCGCACTCAATGCGATGATAAAACGCGTCGCAAAAGTAGGTATTGTCCCAGATATCAAATCTTTGATACTCAAGAGTGGCAACGGTGGCCAGCTATTTGAATATCGTGAAACAATTTCTGAAATCATCGCATCTAGAGGCTTGACTTCAAGAAGCGGCTACGAAGGCGGACGAATTATAGAAGAAATCAAACGTGGCTCAATAGCTTCTGATGAAGATTTGTACGAATATATACAAACGCAAACAGAGAAAGAAAAGAAGATATCACCAGAGGGTGTTGCTAAATGGGATCCTGATGCAATCAAGATTCAAGCAAAAGCCATCATACACAATAGACGAGCTGGCAATAACGACGCTGGATTTGAAATAAGCGACATTAACAGAGAGCAATACAGAAACAAGACAGCGTCGCTACTGGCGGCTGCAGACAGGGCAATCGTCAACAAGCGTATACGAGACTCTATGGACGGTGTCACTAGAGACCAGCTAATAAAACTAAAGAAAGTTTACGATGACCTCGGCCTCAGAAGACAAGCAGATGCAAACGGCACACATACTATCAGCGAAGAACAATTCGTAGCTATGCAAGACAAATTGAGAGAATTATTTGCCTAAAGTAGCTAAAACTATTCATGCTAATGCTAATATTTGATATAATAAAATCAATATGAATAGGATAGGGGAGAGGGCTATAAAATTTTTTAAATTCACGCCCATTATTATATTAATATCTTGTATTTTCTTTACAACCGCATTACACACCCAAGAAGCTCATGCTGATACTGGAAAAAAAGCAGAGTTAGAAAAATGGATAAGTACAGTTAAAGGAAATAACAAGTCGGAGGCCAAGCGGTCTTAGGAAGACAATTTTCA
>JAZRKC010000026.1:0-2516 GCA_045646155.1 Saccharimonas sp. (SeqCode) | reverse complement strand
AGTAAATCAGAAATAAACGCGGCTACGGACATAAAAGACGAGGACGATAATAAAAATCAAGAAACAGACAAAACTGGAGACTCAAATAAATCTATAGATCAAGAGCTATCCGCGTTTATAACATTAGCATCGGGCAACCCTTTACGTATAAGAGTTTTGATAAATGAACTTGTGTCTTCTGGTACTTGTAACCTTCTTATAAAAAATAGCTCTGGCATAGACGTATATAGCGCAGAAGCTACTATTACTAATTTACCTTCTAGCTCGTCCTGTGCTGGTTTTAACGTTACCGAAACGCTTCCATCTGGTGACTATACGGTAATAATTGACATTATGAGTGAAAATAATAAATCCGTTAGACTAACTAAAGAGGTTAATTTATGAAATTACATAGAAACATCACAATGGCGCTATTATGCTCCGTCATTGCATGCATATTGTTTGGAACGCATGCAAATGCTGCCGTCTTTAATCCTGGTAACATCATTAGCGACTCTATATTTGTAAATACCTCCACGATGACTGCAGACCAAATTCAAGACTTCATAAAAGCAAAGGGAGCAAATTGTACTGACGGTGAGGCTCCATGCTTAAAGAACTATACGGAAAACGGTAAAAGTGTTGGCACGATTATAGCCGAAGCAGCACGAGATTATTCTATTAATCCACAAGTACTGTTAGTTTTGATTCAAAAAGAATCAGGTCTATTATTAAAAGATCGCCCTGCTAGTTGGCGGTATAGAACAGCTACCGGATACGGATGTCCAGACACATCCGCATGTGATTCTCAGTATTTCGGATTCACAAATCAAGTACGCAAAGCTGCGAGTATGTTTCATAGAATTATGATATATGACCCCACTTGGTATTCTCCTTATGAAATAGGGATTCAGAATATTTATTGGAATCCAAATCTTGCTTGTGGCTATAGTCCTGTAAACATTGTAAACAGAGCTACTGTAGCTTTATACGACTACACACCTTATCAACCAAATGCCGCAGCCCTCGCTGCTGGCTATGGAGAAGGAGATAGCTGTAGCTCATATGGAAATCGTAATTTTTGGTTATATTTCAATTCATGGTTTGGTAGTTCTACAAGCTCCCTACTTATACAATCACCAAAAAGCCCTGCAGTATATCTGCAAAGCGGAGATACGAAATATGCAATACCGAGTTGGGATATTATAGATGCTTATGGATTAGGTAAATTTGGCGTTACCGCTGTCACAGATTCTTACATGGATTCATTAATAGATGGCGGCATTTTGTCTACTATATTCTCCAACAAAGATCAACCAGGACCAATTTACATGGCAGACAATGGCTATCGATTTGGATTTGCATCATATCAGCAATGTGTAGATTGGGGATTTCCTAAGTGTACAGACCCATCATACGCAAAACCTCTAGATTCTTCCGTATTTAATTCGTTACTTACTTATGGTGCTATTTCGCCATTAATGCTGAATGGTAAATTTGTATCAATTATGAAAGATGGCAAACGTATACCGTTCTTGAGTCATAAAGCGCGCGTAGAGCAAGGCTATGAATCTGTTCCCCATACCCCAGTCACAAATAAATTAAACACCTTCCAAACATATGATTATTCAATACCGGAGAATAATTCAATGGTCAGCTTCAAGGGCAATAGCACTATATATGCATACGCCGATGGACAATTCTATTCCTTGACCTTTGATTCATTTAACGGTCTAAAATCCCAATCAACATCAATACTATATGATGATGTATCAAAATATAGTTCTACTCCGCCGTCCACAAATGGTAATGTCAAAAATCTAGTTGATTTCAGTGATGGAAAATACTTTGCTTTATCTAATGGTCAAAAAATAGACATAACAAATGTCGTAAATGATTGGCCCGCTACAGACAATTACCCATCCCTAAAGACGATATCAGATAGAAGACCCGCTGATTATGTAGCAGACAACAATACTACTTATAGAACCGAAACTGACATTCTCTTAAAGATAGATAATCAAAAATGGCGAGGTTTTTATAGCAGTTCTGATTATTCTGATTTAAACTATAGTAATCCTATATCTATAAGTAACAAAACTATATCTGATATACAAGAAGGCTTCCCTATATTTTCTCCTGGCAATGGAACCTTATTCCAAGTACAAACAAAAGAGCTAAAGAATATGATATACACTCTCTCTAGCGACGATTCTATATGTCAAATATATTCGATGCCTCAAATAAGCTTGTATAAATTGTCTACAGAAAACGTACCTAGAATACAATCGTTAGATAATAAAAAAATAAATATATTAAGTACTACTGTTTATGATAATTACGGAGATCTGCATATAGTACACCCGCAAACTCACTCTATAATATCTGCCAATGAATTGTCGTCTGTGTGGGGAATTTCAAATCGCATGAATATGTGTAGTCTAAAGAAAGAAAAAATAAATAAAAATCCAGTAAATAGAAGTGCCCCAAAATTCGTCAGAAACGAGCATACAGGAATAATTTACCTAGGAGAAAAT
>JAZRKC010000025.1:0-2905 GCA_045646155.1 Saccharimonas sp. (SeqCode) | reverse complement strand
ATCGATAAAATTTCACGAAATATTACTAAACGCATCCAGAAAAGATTTGGCGTTATTTTGCACACCATCGGAGTTTATTCAATTAACACAAAAGATAGCGATATCATCGAAGCAAAAAAGAAGGTTGAGAGTATTGTTTTTGGTCACAAAGAAATCACACAGATGCATGGCTTTTATCTCGATACAAAAGACAAAATTCTAAGTTTCGATATCATTATGGATTTTAAAGCCAAAGATCGCGAAAAAATCTATCGACATATTTATGACGAAATTCGCAAAGAATTTAACGACCACAAAATCAACATCACACTTGATTTTGATATAAGCGACTAACCAATAATAAGTGCTAACTATTTTTTCGCATCAGCAATAGAATGGTTCCCCACTAAAAAAGCTCCTGCTGGAGCAGTTTCGTGGTGAGGGGCGAGAAGACGTTGTTGCTCGGCTTTGCATGGTTGTAGACTGGTGTATTGACCACCCCGAATACACTGCTAAGATCAAGGTTATACCTAAGAAAGATTATCCGGTACTGATGCCCTGCGAGTTCTGAGGTATACATATACAGGCAAAGAGATAGGGATGTCGCTTCGCTCCATTCGAACTTAATCCTAAACCAAATTTTACTTAGCAACGCGACTTTTTCTTAATAACGTAGTGACCAGTAAGAATCGCTAATGCCGCAAGAAACATAGTAACATCTAATTGAAAATTCGCAGTAGCGCTCTGTTCTACTCTAAATGCCGAACCAGAATTTGGAACCTTTATGTCTTCTTCGGCTTCTTCGTTAGGGGTCGGAATGAGACTTTTTAGTATCGGCATAATACTTTCAGGAATATGACCAATAACAAGGTTCTCAGCGTTATCAATAAGAGTATAAGTATAGTAGAGCGAATAGTTCTCGCCGAATGTATTTTGAGTATAGATAGCATCAGCGATTAAAAATGGAGAGATAGCCTTAACTAATTTTGGCAAGTTTTCCTTAAGGATTTCAAATTCTGTTTCACTAATGCTTGGAGCTTGACCAAACTTAGTCTCGTAATCATCATATTGTCCTATGTAACCAGTAAGGATTACAACTAGCTCATCGACCTCACTATCAGTTGCGGTACCTTTTAAGACCTTAACTAAATCAAGGTAAGCCGGAAAGCTAGCTAAATCACCGGCATAATTTACTAATAAGTCATAGAAAGCATTTCCGGCTACCATACCAGCAAGACCCTTACTAGTATCGCTAATAAATCCAGTAAAATCACTTTGCTTATCTAGCGTTCTCACTTGGTATAATTTCATTACGGCCGATAATGGTTCCTTAATCTCGGTATCAAAGTATTCACGAGTCAGCCCATTATCAACTACAAATTGCATCCAAGCATCCATATAGTCGCGGCCATTCATAGTACCAACCTGTTCTACAAGACCATCATTATTCGATAGGACATTAGCAGCAGTGGCTGGGTCGGCTAGTTCGGCAATGTTGATAACAGAAGTTGCAATTTCTAAATCAGCAGGATGTATCTCTTCGTAAATACCAGTATTATAGAATCCCCATAATTCCGGAAAGACATAACCGAGAAGTAAATCATTGCCATCTTTGACATCATGGATATTGGTATAACCTGGCTCGGTGAGGCTAGCACGAGGCGCACCAAAAGTATAGACATAAAAATCATCCGCCTTCATGTCATAATCTAAAATATTTTCGTTTATCTTTTTAGCAACTAGATCAACTACCGCACCGCCACGAGAATAACCAACCATCCAAATTTTATAATCTGAAAGATGGTTAGTATAAATATATTCATCAAGCCTATCCTTGATATACCCGGCCGATTCGCTAAAACCAGCATGATCGCCACTAGTGCCGACGTTAAAGTTCGAAAGCCATTCAGTCATATAATTATAATTTCTAGGAGCAACAACGATTAACGTTTGTCCATCCGGTAGAGTCTTTCGCGCAATAGTTGTCCCCATAGAATGCCCATCCTCATCGGATTCTGTATCCCATTTTTGAAAATTGCTAAAACCAAGTTGTTCTAGAAAAAGTTGTAATTTTGGATTTGGCGTAGAACTATCGGACGGATAGCCATCAGCCTCATTCTCGAATCCAGCAAGGCCCAATGCATATGAAACAGCGCGAAGCTCTGGATGATCGCCAGGGGAAGGTGCATCGAAATAGCTATCACTATATTTTATAGTGTCAGTTGAATCTAGAGCATCCCAAACTGTTTCCCATGGATTGTCTGGGTCTTCCACGAAAGCATAATATGGATATGTAGCTGTGATAGAATCCGACGATTCAGGGGTAATATCATAGCTATCTGGACCAATCGCAAACGAAACTGCTGAAGTAAAACATGGGAATAGAAAGCTAAAAATCAAAAGTATTACTATAAAATATCGTCGCTTTTCATGTCTTTCTTCTTTTAGTTCTAAATTCTCCATAGCAATTATATCTAAATTATATCTACTACGATTATTTTCGTTTTTCTTTCTTCATCAAAACACCTGTCGCTACAACGATTCCAACAATCATAGTAATAACCAGGAAATCGTTTGTCATTTCTGCGCTGCTACCTTCGCTGGTAAATGCACCAGTGTTGGGGACTACGATATCTTCGTCGTCATCGTCGTCGGTTTTTGGTTCGACGATTTTGAAGCTGGCTTTGGCGCTCCCTGAATCTGGTTCTGTGAAATATGCTTCAAAGGAATGTTCGCCTAGCGCGAGAGTGTTTAAGAAACTCGCTGGGAGGGTGATAGTCTGGTTGTCTGGATCTACTTCACAATCTGTACGCATATCATGATATTCGCCATCAATGATGAGATTACCTGTGTCGCAGAATGTTGTTACATCGTTATCGATCTTGAAGACTAATGGTTCTTCACTACCGATGATATGCTCACCGCC